>NZ_JBSFNQ010000110.1:0-20265 GCF_053981115.1 Streptomyces sp. NPDC003691
TCAACAACGCGGGCTACACCTGGGACACCGTCATCCAGAAGATGACCGACGAGCAGTGGCACACCGTGCTGGACGTCCATCTGACGGCCTCGTTCAAGATCCTGCGGGCCGCCCTGCCGTACTTCAGGGAGCACCCCACGGAGTACCACCGCAAGGTCGTCAACATCTCCTCGACCAGCGGCTACTACGGCAATCTGGGCCAGGTCAACTACGCGGCCGCCAAGGCCGGGATGATCGGCCTCACCAAGACCCTGGCCAAGGAGTGGGGCCGCTACAAGGTCAATGTCAACGCCGTCGCCTTCGGCTTCATCCTGACCCGGATGACCGAGGCCACCGCCGCCGACAACGCCACCCTGAAGATCGACGGCCGCGACATCAAGGTCGGCCTCAACCCGGAGAAGGCCGCGATGGCCTCGAAGATCATTCCGCTGGGGCGGCCCGGCACCCCGGAGGAGGCCGCCGGGGCGGTGTACGCGCTCTGCCTCCCGGAGACCGACTACGTCTCCGGCCAGTGCCTGGTCGTGGACGGGGCCCGGGTATGAGGCGCACCCTCTACGGCCCGGAGCACGAGGCGTTCCGCCGTACCGTCCGGGACTTCATCGCCCGGAAGGCCGTCCCGTACGTCCACGAGTGGGAGCGGGCCGGACAGGTGCCCCGCTCCCTCTTCACAGGGCTGGCGGAGATCGGCGCGCTCGGGTTCGGCATTCCCGAGGAGTACGGCGGGACCGGACCGGCCGGCTACCGGTTCCAGGCCGTCATCCACGAGGAGGTGGCGCTGGCCGCCGCTTCCCTCGGACACCACCATGTCAACACCGGTGTGGTGCTGCCCTATCTGCTGGACCTGGCGGACGCGGAGCAGCGGGCGCGCTGGCTGCCGGGCTGCGCCTCCGGGGACATCCTGCTGGCGATCGCGATGACCGAGCCGGGCACCGGTTCCGACCTCGCGGGCATCAGGACCACCGCCGTACGGTCGGCGGACGGCGGCCACTACGTCCTCAACGGCGCCAAGACGTTCATCACCGGCGGGGCGGTGGCCGATCTGGTCCTGGTGGTCTGCCGGACCGCTCCGTACGACCCCGCGGACCGCCGGGCCGGTCTGTCGATCCTCTGTGTGGAGTCCGGCAGCGAGGGTTTCACGGTCGGCCGGAAGCTGGAGAAGATCGGCAGACACAGCATGGACACCGCCGAACTGTCCTTCACGGACGTCCGGGTCCCGGCGGCGAACCTCCTCGGCGAGGAGGGCCGCGCCTTCGCCCATCTGCGGCGGAACCTGCCGCGGGAGCGGCTGTCGATCGGGGTGGCCGGGGTCGCCCAGGCGCGGGCCGCGATCCGGTTCACCACGGAGTACGTCACCGGCCGCCGGGTCTTCGGCGAACCGCTCTCCGGCTTCCAGAACACCAAGTTCGTGCTGGCGGGGTGCGAGGCGGAGTTCCGGGCGGCCGAGGCGCTCGCCGACCGGGGGGTGGAGCTGGACGAGGCCGGTGAGCTGACCGCCGCGGAGGCCGCCCGGATCAAGCTCTTCGGTACGGAGGTCGCCGGGCGGGTCGTGGACGCCTGCCTCCAGTTGCACGGCGGCTACGGCTATATGACGGAGTACCCGATCGCGCGGCTGTACGCGGACACCCGGGTGTCCCGGATCTACGGCGGTACGAGCGAGGTCATGAAAACGATCATCGCCAAGGATCTGGGGCTCTGAGGCGAGGGGCACCATGGCGGGCGGGCCGAGGGGGGGCGTCACCGGACGGTGGCGCCCCCGTTCGGCGTACGGGCTGGGTGACCTGGACCGGGTCAGGTCGTACGGCCCGGGCAGGCCGTGTTCTCGTATAGCTACGGCCAGATGGTGTGCAGCACTGCGTGACCGCCTGGGGCTGCGGTCACGTGTCCGCGGAACGAGGGGACGAGGCGGAAGCGGGCGGTGTGGAATGGATGGCCACCTTGCGCTTGCCGGTGCGGCACGGGGAGCCGGCCGGGGCGGCGCAGGTGAACATCGGGCAGTCGCGTGATTCCACGCGCTTGAAGTCGTCGCTCACAAGCCGCGACTGTTTCATGAGGGTGCTTTGGGGCATCGTGGTCCGATGGGCTCCTGGGCCTCCGGTCTCATGCTTGGCCTGTTGCCGGTGTCTTCACCGTGGCGGCGGTCGGCCATGCCGCTGGTCATCTGATAGGGCGAGGAGCACATCATGGCGATGGACGAAGGTTTAACGGGGCAGGGCAGCCGGCCGGGGGCGGGTGAAGGTGCCCGTACGGGTCGGCGTAATCGGGTGCGGCCTGACGGCGAGTTCGTGGCCGATCCTGGGCGGGGGCTGTTCTGGGGGAACAGGGGTTCGCTGCTGGGCGCCGCCGGTCAGCCGACCCGTAAGCCGTCGACGCGGGCCTGGATCTGTTGTGTGCTGGAGTTCAAGGGCTGGAGGCGGGTCCAGTGGCAGCCGGACCGGCTGACGGAGCTGTACTTCCTCGACGAGGTGACGGCACTTGCCGCCGGGCACCGGCCGTGCGGGTTGTGCCGTGTCCCGGATTACCGGCGGTTCCGGCGGAGCTGGGCAGAGGCCCTGGGCGGCGGTCTTCCCGGCGCGCCGGAGATGGACGGCAGGCTGGAGGCGGACCGGCACACGCCCGAGGGGTGCCGGCGCACCTTCCGGGCGGCGGCCGGTGATCTGCCGGACGGCGTGTTCGTCCGTCTGGACGGCGAGGCGGGGCTGGTGCGGCAGGGGCGCTGGCTGCCCTGGTCGATGGCCGGGTACGGCGCGGCGCGGACGGTCGCCCCGGGTCTTCGGGTGGAGGTGCTCACTCCCGCGGTGACGGTACGGGTACTGGCCGCCGGGTACGCGCCCGTCCTGCACCCGTCCGCCGGGTGAACGGGACCGGCTGCGGCCCGTGCCAGGCACGATCTTGCACCGGGAGGCGCGGCCGTGTCCGGGACGTGCCGTCCCGGGTTCTGCGTGCGCGGACCGTCCTCGGCGGCGACCGTCCGGGACGTGCCGGCAGTACCGCGTTCCCGGCAGGCCGGGGGTTGTTTCCCGACGGGTGGAATCCGGATCTCACATTCACGGCACCCGCACCGTCTTCCCAGTGAGACAGCAGGCGGAGAACGCCGCCGGTCACGGCCAAGGCCCGAAGGCCGAGCGGGGGCCGGCGGACCTGAAAGGAGTGGATGGGACGCCGGCCGCAGCTGGTCGGCTGTTTCGGGAGCCCGAACACACCGGTTCGGATCAAGGTCTACGGCAGGGCGAGGATGAGGGAACCATTCGAGAAGGCGGTCGAGCAGCATGGTGCGACCGTGCTGCGGGTGTGCCGGGCGCTGCTGGGGACACACGACGCCGACGATGCCTGGTCGGAGACGTTTCTGGCGGCGATGCGGGCTTGGCCGGGACTGCCGGAGACGGCGAACGTGGAGGCGTGGCTGGTGACGATCGCGCGACGCAAGGCGATCGACGTGCTGCGTGCCGCCGGCCGCCTGCCGCTGCCGGCCGAGGAACTGCCGGAGACGCCCAGCGCGCTGGGTGTGCCGGGGGACGGCGACGGGGAGCTGTGGGAGATGGTGGGGCACCTTCCGGGCAAGCAGCGGCAGGCGGTCACGTTCCGCTATCTGGCCGGAATGTCGTACGACGAGATCGCGGCAGTCCTGGGCGGGAACACCGCGGCGGCCCGCCGGGCGGCGGCGGACGGTCTGAAGAATCTGCGAAAACACTATCCGGGCGCGACCTCGAAAGGAGCATCTACATGAGCGGCACCCGACCCCACGATGACGTCCTGAGCATGCTGTCCGCTCCCGTCGAAGCCGATCTGGCCCGACTGCACCGCCGGCTGGAGGCCAAGGCCCAGGCCGCCGCCCTGATCGACATCGCCTACACCGTCGTCGACTCCCCGGTCGGCCCGCTGCTGCTGGCCGCGACCGAGCGGGGCCTGATCCGCGTCGCCTACGCGATCGAGGACCACGACCGGGTTCTGGAGACCCTGGCCGACAAGGTCAGCCCGCGCATCCTGCGCACCCCCGGCCGACTGGACACCGCCGCCCGAGAGATCGACGAGTACTTCGACCGACGTCGGCAGACCTTCGACCTGCCGCTGGACCTGTCCCTGTCCAAGGGCTTCCGGCAGCTCGTCCAGCAGCACCTGCCCGAGATCGGCTACGGCCAGACCCGCAGCTACCGCCAGGTCGCCGAGCTCGTCGGCAACCCCAGGGCGGTGCGCGCCGTCGGCACCGCCTGCGCGACCAACCCGCTGCCGGTGGTCGTCCCCTGCCACCGGGTGCTGCGCACCGACGGCACCCTCGGCGGCTACATCGGCGGCCTGGAAGCCAAGACCGCCCTGCTGGAACTGGAGGCCGCCGCATGAGCACCACCGCCGCCAAGACGAAGGCGACGGCTCCCGGCGCAGACACCGCCGAGGGAGCCGGGCCGTGGGCCGCCCGTGTCGAGACCGCCGACTGGGACGCGGTGACCGCCGAGCTCGACGCGTTCGGCGGCGCTCTGCTGCCACAGCTGCTCACCCCGGACGAGGCCGCGGCGCTCCGGGATCTGTACGAGCGGACCGAGCTGTTCCGGTCGACCGTCGACATGGCCCGGCACCGGTTCGGGGCCGGCGAGTACAAGTACTTCCACGCCCCCTATCCCGAGCCGGTCGAGCGGCTCAAGCAGGCCCTGTATCCGCGGCTGCTGCCCATCGCCCGCACCTGGTGGGAACGGCTCGGCCGCCCCGCGCCGTGGCCGGACACCCTGGACGAGTGGCTGGAGGCGTGCCACGCGGCCGGGCAGACCAAGTCCACCGCGATCCTGCTGCGCTACGGGGCCGGTGACTGGAACGCTCTCCACCGCGACATCTACGGCGACCTGGTGTTCCCGCTCCAGGTCGTGATCAACCTGGACCGGCCCGGCACCGACCACACCGGCGGAGAGTTCCTGCTGGTCGAGCAGCGCCCCCGCGCCCAGTCCCGTGGCACCGCCACCCTGCTCCCGCAAGGCCACGGATACGTGTTCACCACCCGAGACCGGCCCGTGCGCTCCACGCGCGGCTGGTCGGCCGCCCCCGTCCGGCACGGCGTCTCGGCCATCCGTTCAGGGCGCCGGCACACGCTGGCCCTGGTCTTCCACGACGCCGCATGAAACCCCTGACGGCCGCCGCAGGCCCGGTACCCGCCCCCATGCGTCCGGACCGCCCGCGAGGAAGGCATTCCATGGACTCCTCCCTGACCAGTCCGCTGCTGACCGGTTCCCTCCGGCCGGGCCCCGATCCGGCGATCACCTGCCATGAACTCGCCGCACTGATCGAACTGGCCCTCGCCCGGGGAACCCGGAGCATCGCCGTCGGCTCCGGCCGCACCCCGGCCGCACTGGCCGCCGCCGCAACGATCACTCGGACCTGGCGAGCCTGCGGCGGGACGGTGGCCGACACCGTCACCTGGCCGGAGACGGCGGCCTCCTGGCTGCGCCAGGCCCGCCGGTTCGCCGCCGCCCCGGCCGGCCTGTGGGTGATGACCGGCCCGGAGACCGGCTGGGCCCAGATGACCAGGCGACTGCTGTGGTCCACGTCCTGGCGGCCCGACCGCACCCTGGCCACCGCCGCCCTCGCCCGCCCCGCCACGCTGGCACTGATCGGCGCCGACCGTCTGCGCGGCATGACCGGAGCAGACGCGGGCGGAGCCGTCTGGAGGATCACCGAGGACGGCACCATCGCGGTCACCGGACCGGTGACGCCTGCACCTTCCGCTCCGGAAACAGCCTGACTGCCGGCACAGGGAGAAATCCCACAGCCGCTCCGTCGTGTCCGGCCGACTGCCGTCCATACGGATCTCACATTGCACGCCGCGCGCGCGTCTTCATCACGGACAGACAGCAGTTGCAGAGAGGTGATCACGTGAACGTCCGGCACACGTATGTGGACAGCCCGGTGGGGCGGCTCCTGCTCGTCGCCGACGGTAACGCGCTGGCGGGGCTGTACTTTCCGGGCTACCGGTACACACCCCGGCCCTCGGCGTGGGGCCGCCGCACGGAGACGTCCGCGGACCCGGTCCTGGCACAGGCACGCAGCGAGCTCGGCGAACACTTCGCCGGGGAGCGCAAGGTGTTCGACGTTCCGGCGGTGACGCACGGCGACGCGTTCCAGGAGCAGGTCTGGGCGCAGCTGCGCCGGATCCCGTACGGCGAGCGCATCACCTACGGCGACATCGCTGTCGAGCTCGGCGGCAAAGGGCTTGCCCAGACAGTGGGCCAGGCCGTGGGGCGCAACCCGGTGAGCATCGTCATCCCCTGCCACCGGGTGGTGGGCGCGGGTGGCAAACTCACCGGATTCGGCGGCGGGCTGGAGCGCAAGCAGCTCCTGCTCGACCTCGAAGAGCCGGCCGAGGCACGGGCCGCACGACTGTTCTAGCCACGGCCTCGCCCTCCGGCCCGATGGCGCACCTATCAGGCTGTGAGCATCAGCCCCCTCTGTCCGGGCGGCCCGGGCCAGGACGCGGGCCGCCCAAGCCGCGCACCGTGCATCCACCCGTTCTTGTTGTCGGCGCCCTGTTCTCCACCTTCTGGACCCAGACGGTGGAAACTCCCCCATCCCCTGAAGAACAGTGAGGACCGGTCCGCGATGGCCAGCGACACCGCCCCCGCCCCCGAGTATCCCGCCGGCCCCGGGGTGGTGGTCGGCGAGGACGGGCTCGCCCGCCCCGCCTGGGCCGCCGCGGATCCGATGCTCCGCCGGTACTACGACACCGAATGGGGCATGCCCGTCCGTGACGAGCGCGGCCTGTACGAACGCATCAGCCTGGAAGCGTTCCAGGCCGGGCTGTCGTGGGCGACGATCCTGCGCAAGCGCCCGGCGTTCCGTACCGCGTTCGACGGCTTCGACCCCGACCGGGTCGCCGGCTACGGAGACGCCGACGTCGAACGCCTCATGGCCGATGCCGGGATCGTCCGCAACCGCGCGAAGATCCGGGCGGCCGTGACCAACGCCCGGGCGACCGTCCGGCTGCGCGACCACGGCGGCCTGGCCGACTTCGTGTGGCGGTTCAAACCAGAGGAGACCCCCAGGCCGCGCACGTTCGCCGAGATCCCCACCATCTCCCCCCAGTCGCGGGCCCTTTCCGAGGCACTGCGCGCGCAAGGGTTCGCATTCGTCGGCCCGACCACCATGCACGCCCTCATGGAAGCCATCGGCATCGTCGACACCCACCTGCTGGACTCCCACCGCCGCGGCTCTTCCGGAATCTGGCCGGCATGACCCCCACCACCCAACGCCCCGGCGATGTGGGACTGTTCGACCACCACACCGTGCCCCCCGCGCCGCCACCTACGGCGGGGGCCCCTGGACGGTGGACTACCTGGGCGTACGCACCGGCACCGATCCCGACGCCTTCCCCGCCGGCGACGCGGTCCTGCGGCGCGCCTTGGCCACCCCAGCGCCGCCGACCCCGCCGCGGCGGCCGAACATCGGCGTCCCTGGCGCAGCTACGCCGCGTCCCGGCTCCGGGCCGCCGCCCAGAAAACGAGTGCTCCGAAATTTCCCGCCTCTGGCATCTCACATTCGCCGGCCGGGGCGCGTCTACCGGCTGAGAGACCGAGAGACCGAGAATCGGTCCGGAAGGAGAACCCTCCACATGTCCACCACCCTCCAGCACCAGCGCGCCGAACTGTTCCGCGGCCTGCACGACGGCTTCCTCGTGCTGCCCAACGCCTGGGACGCCGGGAGCGCCCGCCTGGCCGCCGAGGCCGGCGCCACCGCGATCGCGACCTCCTCCGGCGCGCAGTCCTGGTCGCAGGGCGTCGCCGACGGCCGCTCGCTGGCCAAGGCGGACGTGCTCGCCAACCTGGAGCGCATCGTGGCGGCCACCGACCTGCCGGTCAGCGCCGACGTCGAGAACGCCTACGCGGACGACACCGACGGCTTGCACACGACGATCACGCAGTTCCTGGCCACCGGGATCGTCGGCATCAACCTGGAGGACTCCGGCGCCACCGACAACGGTCCGCTGTATGACACCGAGGCCGCCGCCGGGCGCATCAAGGCCGCCCGTGCCGCGGCCGACGACGCCGGCATCGACCTGTTCATCAACGCCCGCACCGATGTCTTCCTCCTCGGCGTGGGCGACGAGGCCGGCCGCCTCGCCGACGTCATCGCCCGCGGCAACGCCTACCGGGAAGCCGGCGCCAGTGGCCTGTTCGTCCCCGGCCTGCTCGACCTCGACGCACTGGGCACCGTCGCCCGCGACACCGGCCTGAAGATCAACGCCATGTGGCTGCCCGGCGCCCCCACCCCCGAGCAGCTGCGCGAGGCCGGCGTCTCCCGGTACTCCGCCGGCACCGCCATCGCCCAGGTCGCCTACACCGCCGCCGCCGACGCCGCCCGCGCCTTCCTCACCGGACAGGACGCCGCCATGGCCGCCTCCATCGACTACTTCGCCTTCAACGACAAGTTCGCGAAGTAGCACCGACCGGGGCGGGCGGCCGGCGCCCGGGCCGCCCGCCCCAACCAGCACACAGCCCGCCACGTTCCCCGCGTGGCGGGCTGTGCCGTCCCCCGCTCCGGACCAGCACTGGCCCCGGCGCCCCCGGGTCAGGGTCGTACGGTCCGGGGCCGGGGCGCGGCGGGCGGGGCGGGGCGGGGCGGACGGAGGCTCAGAGGAGTTCGAGGATGGTGGCGTTGGCCATGCCACCGGCCTCGCACATCGACTGGAGGCCGTAGCGGATCCCGTTGTCGCGCATATGGTGGACCAGCGTGGTCATCAGCCGGGCGCCCGACGCGCCGAGCGGATGGCCGATCGCCATCGCCCCGCCGTTCGGGTTGAGCAGGGCGGGGTCGGCGCCGGTCTCCGCCAGCCAGGCGGCGGTGACCGGGGCGAACGCCTCGTTGATCTCGAAGGCGCCGATATCGCCGAGGGAGAGCCCGGCCCGCTTGAGGGCCTTGGCGGTAGCCGGGGCCGGGCCGAGGGCCATGGTGATCGGGTCGGCCCCGGTGACTACGGCGGTGTGCACCCGGGCGAGGGGCCGCCAGCCCCGGGCCCGGGCGATCTCACCGGTGGTGATCAGCAGCGCCGCCGCGCCGTCCGAGATCTGCGAGGAGTTGGCGGCGCTGATCACACCGTCCGGCTTGAACGGAGTGGCGAGGGCCGCCAGTTTCTCCGGGGTGGAGCCGGTGCGAATGCCCTCGTCTGCGGTGAGCGTGCGGACGGTGCCGTCGTCCGCGGTGGCGGTGACGGGGGCGAGCTGGGCGTCGAACCGGCCCTCCGCGGTGGCCCGGGCGGCCTTCTCGTGCGACTCCAGGGCGAGTTCGTCCAGCCGGGTACGGCTGAGCCCGTACCGCTCGGCGATCAGTTCGGCGCCCAGGCCCTGGTTGAACTCGTCGACGCCGTACCGCTCGCGCACCGCCGGACCGAACGGCCGGCCGTACTCGACGGCGTTGCGCGCGGCACCGATCGGCACCCGGCTCATCGACTCGACGCCCCCGGCGATCACGATGTCGTACTGACCGGCGACCACCAGACCGGCCGCGAAGTGCACGGCCTGCTGCGACGAGCCGCAGGCGCGGTCGACCGTCACACCGGGGACCTCCTCGGGCCAGCCCGCCGCCAGCACCGCGTACCGCCCGATATTGGAGGCCTGTTCGCCGATCTGGCTGACACAGCCCCAGACCACGTCGTCCAGGTCCGCCGGGTCCAGGGCGGCGCGCCCGGCCAGCGCGGTCAGGACATGGGCCGACAGATCCACCGGATGGACACCGGAGAGCGCTCCGGCCCGTTTGCCGACCGGGGTCCGGACGGCTTCGACGACGACTGCGTCACGCATGGCTGCTCCGACTTCTGAAAGATTTCTTCCTTACCGGTACTTCACCTTCAACCTCAGTACAGACTAGGCACTAGTCACCGATAAGTGAAGCAGCCCTAACTTCCTTGAGAGGTCGGATCAGGGCGTCGACACCGGGCTGGTGCCGGGGTTCTCCGCCTCCCGGGCGGCGACGGCGGCCAGCTTCGCGGCGTCCCGCTCCGGGTTGATGAGCAGCATCCCGACCAGACCGCCGATGATCAGCACCACTCCCACCAGCGTGAATCCGGTGGCATAGCCGGCCGCCTTGGTGGCGGCGCCCTCGACGATGCCGCCGAGGACCAGCGGGGCGACGAAGCCGCCCACGCCGTAGACCGCGGTCACGGCGGCGAGCACCACACCGCGCTGCTTCAGGGGGGCCACATCGCTGATCGCGGCGAACGTGGCACCGTAGCCCGCCGAGCCCATACAGGCGCTGAGCACCAGCAGCGCCATATGCAGCGGTCCGGCGTCCAGCGGCGCCCAGGCCAGGTGCAGCACCCCGGCCGCGATGATCAGCGAGGCGCCGAGGATGCCGCGGGCGCCCCGGCTGCTCATGCCGCGCCGGGTCAGGGCGCCCGAGACGAAGCCGATCGCGATGACGGCGATCATGCCGCCGAGATAGGGCAGGGCGGTGAGGTTGCCCGCGGTGCGGGCGTCGTAGCCGAGGCCCTGTTCCAGATAGGGCTTGAGCCAGGAGACCTTGAGGGAGGTGGAGGCGTACGCGGCGAAGAACATCACGGAGATGCCGATCACCGATCCGGTGGTGAGCGCCGCCCGCAGGGGGACCCGCTCCGGCAGTACGCTTCCGGCGGCATGGGCACCGCCGCCCTGGTCTCCTTCGCGGCCGACCACCAGCCAGATGAGGGCCACCACCAGCCCGGCCACCGCCAGGGCGACGAAGGCGGCGTTCCACGAGTAGTCGGTGACGATCCACGTCAGGGTGGGAGCGCCGATCACCGCACCCACATTGGCCCCGGCGATGATCACCGAGCTGGGGAGCGCCCGCTTCTCGGGCGGGAACCAGGTGTGGGCGATGTACATGGCGAGCGCGATGGTCGGCCCCTCGGCCAGGCCCAGCAGCACCCGCATCGCCACCAGGGTGCCGAAGCCGACCTGCCAGCCCATCGGCAGCAGGCTGAGGGACCAGACCACCATGATGATCAGGAGCAGGATCCACGGCCGCATCCGGGTCATCAGCCAGCCGCCGAGGATGCCACCGACGGCGAAGAGCGCGAAGAAGCTGGCCTGGATCACTCCGAACCGGGCCTCGCCGATGCCCAGATCCTTCATGATCGCGGGCCCCGCGATATTGGTGATGATCTTGTCCGCATAGTTCATCACCAGGACCAGGACGAGGGCCCAGACCACGAGCCAGCCACGGCGTTCGGCCCGGCGGGCCGCCGGTGCGGCGAGCGCCGGGGAGCCGGGGTCGGCGGTGCGGTCGACATCGATGCTCATGGGTCTCCCTCGAAGCAGTCGGACAGCGGGCGGCGGACGCGGCTCGCTCGGCTCGCCCGGGTCACCAACGGCCCGGAATCAAGCCAACGCTCTCGGCAGACGAAAGGGAAGCATCACAAAGAAGTCAGAACAAGGCCTCTCACAAGGATTTTTCCACGGACTAAGCACCCCAGCTTGGTTAGCAGTGATTCACCAGGGGGTAGAGGGGAGATGACGGAGAGGGGGTCCGGATGGAGCGGGGCCGGACGGCTCGGCCGCGCTTGTCGCCGGTCAGGGCCCGTCGGCCGGCCCGGGTTCCGCCGCCCCGGTGCCGTCCACCGGGGACCGTCAGCGGGACAGGGTCCTGCTGCGCCGCTCGGCCTTGGTGAACAGGCCGGACAGCCGGGTCATCTCCGCACGCTGTTCCGGCTCGATGGCGTCGGCGAACTCCCGGCGCAGCCGCAGCCCGGTCGCGGAGAGCCCGACCTGCTGGTCGCAGCCCATATCGCGCACGGCAATGGTGATCTCCTTCGCCCGCTGCCGGTCCAGCGGCTCGGGGGAGTTCTCGAAGGCCTTCCTCAGTGCCCGAGGGACACTGGACGGCGCGTCGTAGCTGTACCCGTACCGGCTCATGCAGGTCCGCCAGTTCCCGAGCGCGGCCTGGTAACGCCGGTCGGAGGTCGCCTTCTTGATCAGGCCGAGACCGATCTCCTGCGGCAGGTACGTGATCCGTGCCCAGGTGTCGAGGTCGCCGTAGACGGAGACATGGGCTCTCGCCGCACAGCCCTGCTTTGGGTACCAGTAGACGATGCCGCCCGGGGCGGTCAGCTTGGCCAGTGCGGTGCGGGGCCCGAGCAGGGTTTCGCGCAGCCGCGGATGGTCGTTCCCGGCGGACGGCCCGTTCTGCCCGTCACCGGCCGGACGGTCGGACGGTTCGGCCCCGGACAGGCCGTACCCATGCCGCCGGACCCAGTCGGCGCCGGCCCCGCCGCCTCCGTCGGCAGCCGGGTCGGGCCGGCCGACGCCGCCTTTCCACGGGATCCCGGCATCCCGCATGCACTTCTCGGTGAGCGCAAGGTCGACCAGTGCCACCCGGTACAGGCGAGCCGGATGGTCACCGGTACCGGTGACCATGTCCACCGTGCTCCGGTCGAGGTGGTCGGGTATCCGCGCACCCTCCGGCTGCGAGCTGCCGCAGCCGGAGAGCACGCCGACCACCCACACCAGCAGGGTGGCTTTGACGGTGGCGGGACGCATATCAGCGGCTGCACCAGTACATCGACCTGATCCGGTCGTTGAAGTTGTCGTGGGGGCCGTTCCCGTGCGGTATCGGGTTGAGCGCCAGGTTCTGACGGATACTGCCCAGCCCCTCGGCCATGACGTGACCGCCGTACCCCCGGGCGGTGTCGAAGTGAACGGGGCAGTTGTTGCCGTTGTTGAACGAGGACGAGGCCTGCATATCGATAAAGGCAGGCAGGGTCGGGTTGTTGTACTGGCCCTGCCACCGCTGCCCGGTCCAGTTCGCGTGGACCCACAGACAGGCGTACCCCCTCGGACAGTCGGCCGTACCGGCCACCACGGCGGCGATCTCGGCGGCATTGGGATCGGTCTCCGCCAGGGCCGGTGTGGCGAAGGCGCCTGCCATCAGCAGGGCCGCGGCCGCGGTCATACTCATCTTGGATCGTAGTTTTCCGACCACACTTATCCCCTTTGCTCTGGTGGTGATGATTCCTGGCGCGAAAGGTGGTAACGGCGCAGCCGGTCCCACCGGGCAGCACGCAGCTTGGCAGGGCTCAAGAACCCGCGACAGAATCTTTGAACGGAATAAAACAGCGCAGGTCACAAGGGGGAATGAGATGCTCCGCATACATTTCACTGAGGCGGATCTCGCCCGGACGCGGCGGGCATCCGGCCCCGACCCGCTGTGGGAGACCGTCCTCAGCCTGCACCGTCTGCAGACCAGACAGGGCCGCTGGGCCTTCGCGGAGTGGCACCGCGCCACCACGCAGCGGCTGACCAGGCGCGGACTCGGCCCGCTCGTCCGCACCCTGCTGCTGCCGGCCCTCCCCCGGGCCAGGTACTTCCCGGATTTCCTGACCCCGCCGGAAGCCTCCGAAGGCCTGCGGGCCGGGCTGGAAGCCATCCTGGCGACCCCACGGACCCGGGCCCTCGCGGAGCTCGGCCGGGTCGCCGGTACCCACAGCGACCAGGCCCGGCTACGCCGACTGGCCGACGCCGAAGGCCGGGCCGCACTGGTCGACGCCCTGCACGTGTACCACTCCGAGGCGATCGCCCCGTACACCGAGCACATCGCCTCCCGCCTGGGCGGCGAACGCGCCTTACGGACCCGGACCATGCTCGACGGCGGAATCGACGGACTTCTCGCCGGCCTCGCCCCCGCGATGAGATGGCGGCCCCCGGTGCTGGAACTCCTGCACCACACCAGGAGCGGCGACATCCACCTGGACGGGCGGGGACTGACCCTGATCCCGTCATACTTCTGCTGGCACAATCCCGTCACCATCGCCGACCCTCACCTGCCGCAGGTACTCGTCTATCCCCTGCTGCACCCGCCCGCGCTGACACCCCCTTCCGCGGAACCCCGTCCGGCCCTCGGGAAACTGATCGGGCGCAGCCGCGCCGGGATCCTCGCCGCATGCGCCTCAGGCGCGACCTCGACCGAACTCGTCCAAGCCACGGGCCTGTCGGCCGGATCGGTCAGTCTCCATACGAGAGCACTCCGCGAGGCAGGCATCATCGACAGCCACCGCCATGCGGTCACCGTGCTGCACACCCTCACCCCCCTCGGCGCGGCCCTCCTCCGCCGCAACCAGGCCCACCCGTCCCGGCCCCCGGCCGTCTGACGCCGCGTGCGGCGTCCGCATCCCCCGCTGGTGTCCGCCGCCGGTTCGTACACTGACGAGGGTGGAGAGCCATACGACCGCCTGGACCGAGGCATATCCGACGGCCGCCCTGCGGCGGTACATCGGCTCGTACGTCGGTTTCGACCTCCGCGGGTTCCCGGCGGGGGTGCACTGCGGTCCGCCGGGCCGCGCGCTCACCGCGGTGATCGGCACCAACGACGCCCGGGCGAGCCTCGCCGGCTACCCCGTCGAGCGGGCGATGAAGCGCAGGAAACTGCCCCGGCGCCCGTCGGGCGGGTGGTTCCAGGAGTGTCTGGGAGCCGTCGTCGAACGGCTTCGGACGGAGACCGGCGCGACGATCGGTCTGCTGTCGCTCCCGGTCCTCGGCCAGCAACTCGACGGAGCGGCGGCGCAGGCATCTCAGGCGTACAGCCGGATGATCGCCGAGGTCGCCGCCGCTGGCGCGGCGGCCTACCTCCCCCTCCACGAACGCCAGGTCGAGGAGTTGCGCCGAGCGGACCCGCCTCCCGTGCCGTACAAGGAGCCGACGCCCGTGGCGGGTGTCGGCGTCCTCGTCCGGCACGCCGTGCTGCGCGGCGGCCTCGACACGCTTTCGCGGCGCAGGGGTCTGGTGCTCACGACCGACCACATCCACCAGAACAGCCGGGGCGCCGCCCTGGTCGCCGAGGTGATCGACACCTGGCTGACGACCCGGAGCGCGTAGCCGGTTGCGGCGGCGGCCCGCCCGCTCCGGGAGGTCAGCGGTAGTAGACCGCGGTCCGGACTCCGTCGACCTCGTGGATCTGGACGGGGGTGTCGAAGACGTCGGTGAGCACCTCGGCCCGCATCATGTTGCCGACCGTGTCGGAGGCCGCGATCCGGCCGTCGCGCAGGGCGATGATCCGGTCCGAGTAGGTGGCGGCGAAGTTGATGTCGTGGACGATCAGTACGACGGTCTTGCCGAGTTCGTCGGCGGCGCGGCGCAGCTGGGTCATCATCCGGACCGAGTGCTTCATGTCCAGGTTGTTGAGCGGTTCGTCGAGGAGGACGTACCGGGTGTCCTGGGCGAGGACCATCGCCACATAGGCCCGCTGGCGCTGGCCGCCGGAGAGCTGGTCCAGGTAGCGGTGCTGGAGGTCGCCGAGGTGGAGGAAGTCGAGGGCGTCGTCGACGTAGGTGACGTCCTCCTTGGTGAGCCGGCCGCGGCTGTGCGGGAAGCGGCCGAAGGAGACCAGTTCCCGTACGGTCACCCGGGCGGTGAAGTGGTTCTCCTGGCGGAGGATGGACAGGGTCCTGGCCACGTCTCGCGAGGGGGCCTGGTGGACGTCGATGCCGTCGACGGTCACGGTGCCCGAGGTGGGTTCCGCGAGCCGGCCCATGATGGTGAGGAGGGTGGACTTCCCGGCGCCGTTCGGGCCGACCAGGGAGGTGACGCCGCCCGCGGGTATCCGGCCCGACACCGGGCCGAGGACGACGGTGTCCCCGTATGCCTTGCTGATGTCGGTGAACTCGATCACAGGGTGCCCTTCCGGAGGAGATGGAGGAGGAAGACCGCCCCGCCGAGGAACTCGATGACGACGGTGAGCATGCCGGAGGCGTAGAAGACGTGCTCCAGGATGAACTGGCCCCCGACCAGGGTGATGACTCCGATCAGGAAGGCCATGGGGAGGACGGCGGCATGCCGGTGGGTGCCCGTCATCTGGTACGCGAGCATCGCGGTGACGAAGCCGAAGAAGGTCATCGGGCCCGCGAGCGCGGTGGACATCGCGATCAGCAGCGCGACCATCAGCAGCATCACGGTCAGCTCGCGCTTGTGGTCGATGCCGAGGTTGGTGGCGGCGTCCTTGCCGAGCAGCAGGGCGTCGAGCCGGTGGCAGCGGTACCAGACGACGGCACCGACGATCAGGCAGACGAGGGTCGCCAGGGGCAGATAGGACGCCTCGGCGCTGGTGAGCCGGCCGAACAGCCGGGTCGACAGGACGTCGTACTCGCTGGGCGAGAGCATCCGCTGGAGGAAGTCGGAGACGCTGCGGAAGGCCAGCCCGAGGACCACACCGACCAGCAGCATCACATGGATGCTGCCGTTGCGGCCGGAGAACAGCCAGCGGAACAGCAGCATCGTGAAGCAGACCATCAGCAGGGTCTGGGTGAGGAGTTTGGGCATCCCGTCGGTGGCGGCGAGCACACTGCCGCCGAAGAAGGCGACGAGCAGGGTCTGCATCAGGATGTAGACCGCGTCGAAGCCCATGATGGACGGGGTGAGGATGCGGTTGTGGGTGATGGTCTGGAAGACCACGGTACCCACCGCGTGGGCGAAGGCGACCACGGCCATGGTCCCGACGACGGTCAGCCGCCGTTCGAAGGCGAAGTCGAAGGAGCCCTGGATGAAGAGGAAGAGGTAGCAGACGACCGCGGTACCGGCGATGACGGCGGCGACGGCGAGCCGGGCGGGCACCGGCAGCCGGCGGCGGGTGGGCGCGGGCGTCCGCGGGAGGGCGGCGGCGGTGTTCTCAGACATGGGCCTTACCTCGCTGGCGCAGGATCATCGCGACGAAGACGACCGCTCCGACGGCGCCGAGCACCACGGTCGCCGGGATCTCCAGCGGAGCGACGAGGGTCCGTCCGACCAGATCGCAGGCGATCATCAGCGCCACACTGCTGAGGACCACCCAGGGCAGATTGCTGCGGATGTCGTCACCACGGGCCATCGAGACCAGATTGGGGATGATCAGCCCCAGGAAGGGGAGGAAGCCGACCACGACGGTCGTCACCCCGGTCGCCAGGGCGACCATGGTGAGGCCGATGAACATGATGCGGCGGTACGGCAGCCCCAGGCTGGTGGCGGTGTCCCGGCCGAGTCCGGCGATGGTGAACCGGTCGGCGGCCAGATAGAGCCCGATGACGATGGCCCCGACCACCCAGAGGGGTTCGTAGGTGCCGCGGACCACCGAGCTGAATCCGCCGGAGCGCCAGGTGGCGAGCGTCTGGAGCAGTTGGTGGGTGGAGGCGAGGTACAGGGTCAGGGAGCTGACCAGGGCGCCCAGCATGATGCCCACGATCGGCACGATGACCTGTGACTTCAGCGCGATGCGCTGGAGGACGAAGAGAAAGACCATCGCGCCGGCGAAGGCGAAGGCGCTGGCGGCGCCCATCTTCACCAGCGGGGAGGCCATCGGCGCGGCAATGGTGAGCAGCAGGACGCCCAGGGCGGCCCATTCGCTGGTGCCGGTGGTCGTGGGCTCGACGAAACGGTTCTGTACGAGCATCTGCATGATCACGCCGGAGACGGCCATCGCGGCGGCGGCGAGCACCAGGGCGAGGGTCCGCGGCACCCGGGAGATGAAGAACATCCGCCGGGCCTCGGGGTCGGTGAACAACGACTTCAGGTCGATGTCGTAGCTCCCGACGAAGAGGGAGGTGATGATCAGGGCCAGCACTCCGAGCGTGGCCAGGAGGAGCGGGAGTCGTCGGCGCATCGGGCTTCCGGGACGGGTGCGGGTGCGGCCCCGGGCGGGGAGCCCGGGGCCGCGGTGGCGCGTGGGGACGGCGTCAGCCGGTCTTGCCGAAGGCGGTCGCGACCTGCTCGAAGGCGGTGGTGTACGCCTGGATGCCCTCGGTCAGGTAGAAGTCGTTGTCCAGGTAGATGACCTGGTCCTTGGTGCGGAAGGTGGTCTTGTCCCAGGCCTCCATGCCCTCGACGACCTTCTTCGCGGGGACGGCCACGGTGCCCTCCTCGGCGCCGACGGCGGCGTCGCGGTCGAGCATGATCACCCAGTCGGGGTTGAGCTTGGCGATGGTCTCGGGGGCCAGGCCGGAGTTGTCGTGCACGGAGGTGCTCTTCTTGCCCTCGGCGTCGAGCACGTTCTTCAGGTTCAGCGGCTGGGTCAGGCGGCTGATCCGGCTGGCGCCGTTGTCGACCTTGCCGGCGCTGGCGACACCGAGGAAGACCTTCTCGCCCTTGGTGGCGGCGGTGGCGGCCTGCTGTGCCTTGTCGAGGGCGGCGATGATCTCCTTGGCCTTGTCCTCCTTGCCGAAGATCTTGCCGAGGGTCTCGGTCTGGGCCTTCATCGCGTTGACGTAGCCGTCCTTGGACTCGTCGGAGGGGGCGATGTCGATCGTCTTGGCGATCTTGGAGAGCTTGTCGTGGTGCTCGGTGAAGCGGTAGCCGCCGATGATCAGGTCCGGCTCGGTGGCGTTGATCGCCTCGAACTTGGGCTCGTGGTGGATGCCCGCGTCCTTGATGGACGAGTCCTTCTGCCAGTCCTCGAAGCCGTTGTTGGGCAGCAGGCCCTTGGGCGCGGCGACGGGCTTGATGCCGAACGCCTTGAGGGTGAGGAAGGAGGTGTTGTCGAGCGCGACGACCTTGGCGGGCTTGAGGGGAACCTCGACCTCGCCCTTCGCGGTGGTCACCGTGACATTGCCCTGGCTCTTGCCGGAGTCCGAACCGCTCTCGGTCTTGCCACAGGCGCTGAGGACCACTCCAGCGCACAGGACCGCGCTGGTCAGGACGATGCTCTTGCGAAAACGGACGGAACGCACGGCGGATGACTCCCGGGACGGACAGGCAGCCCCACCGGAGGACGGCGAGGCTGCGAAGAGCTTCAGGCTTTGCTTAGCCTAACCTAACTCTTCACTCGTTCATTGCATAGGGCACCTAGCCGGGACATTCTCCGCGTCCCGCCCCCGACGGCCATCCGGAACGAGCGGGTCCATCCACGTCTCCCCATGTCAGGGGGTGTTCGGGCCAGGGATAGGGGTGCCTAGGGATGCCCTGCGGCAGGGCCCCGTCGGTAGTCTCCGAACGAAGCCGGCTTGACGGGCCGTCGGTTCGGCAGCCTTCCCGCGCCACGGGTGTGCGCGGCGGAGGGTCCGGCGGTACGGCGGACGCGAGGGTACGGGCCCGTTGACGCGGCCCCGTCCGCGCCCGGGCCCGGGAACCGGCCCTCAGAACACGCGAAGCCAGCGGAGTAAGTGATGCGTGAGACCCGGCCGGGGAAACTCCTCGCCATCAGCGACCTGCATGTCCGGTACCAGGAGAACAGGAAGATCGTCGACGGGCTCCGGCCCGAGTCGGAGGACGACTGGCTGATCGTGGCCGGCGATGTGGGGGAACTCGTCTCCGTCGTGGAGGAGACCTTGCGGACCCTGCGGGACCGCTTCGCCCGGGTGGTGTGGGCACCGGGCAACCATGAACTGTGGACCGCCCCGGACGACCCGGTGCGGCTGCGCGGCGAGGAACGGTACCGGCATCTGGTGGAGATCTGCCGGGGGCTCGGTGTCGCCACCCCCGAGGACCCCTATCCCCTCTGGCAGGGGGAGCGCGGCCCCGTCGCCGTGGCCCCGCTGTTCCTCCTCTACGACTACACCTTCCGCCCGGAAGGCACGTACACCAAGGAAGCGGCGCTCGAACTGGCCGAACGGGCCGGGGTGGTCTGCACCGACGAATTCATGCTCCACCCGGACCCCTACCCCAGCCGCGAGGCCTGGTGCCGGGCCCGGGTGGCCTGGACCGAGGCCAGGCTGGCGGAGCTGCCCCCGGACCTGCCCACCGTGCTCGTCAACCACTTTCCCCTCGTCCGGGAACCCACCCGGGTGCTGTGGCATCCGGAGTTCGCCCTGTGGTGCGGCACCACGGCGACGGCCGACTGGCACCGGCGGTTCCGCGCCCTGTCCGTGGTCTACGGACATCTGCACATCCCCCGCACGATCCGGCTCGACGGCGTACCGCACCAGGAGGTCTCCCTGGGCTACCCCCGGGAGTGGCGCCGCCGCCCCGGCAGGCCCGGAAAGCTGGTGCAGATCCTGCCCGCGGCCGCGCCCGCGGCGGCCCGCACCGGCCCGTACGCCTGAACCCGGCGCCTGCCGCCCCTCGTTCTCCGAAGGAGTTGGTGTGAGATGACCGCCCAGACAGAGCACCCGGCCGGGGAGTCCCCGGCCGATATCCGCGGCCGGGTCGCGGAGTTGCACGATCTCCGGGAGCGGGCGGTGCGCGGCCCGAGTGACCGGGCGACCGAGGCGCAGCACGCCAAGGGGAAGCTGACCGCTCGTGAGCGGATCGCGCTGCTGCTGGACGAGGGCTCTTTCCGTGAGGTGGAGCAGTTGCGGCGGCACCGGGCGACCGGTTTCGGGCTGGAGGCGAAGAAGCCGCACACCGACGGTGTCGTCACCGGCTGGGG
>NZ_JBSFNQ010000111.1:0-19906 GCF_053981115.1 Streptomyces sp. NPDC003691
GCGGCCCGTGGTGCGGGTGTTGAAGGGGTGCTGTACCGGTGCGGTACGGACCCGGCGCAGGTACGGGCGGGGTGCGGGCCCTGAATGCACCGGTGACGACCGGACGGCTGCCGCCCCGCCACGGGGGACGGGGCGGCGGCCGCCGTCGCTCAGCCCGCCTTCGTCAGGGACTCCGCGGCGACTTGCCGCCCGGCCGTATCCCCCCGGTCGTCCGCGGCGACCTGCCGCCCGGCCGGAACGCCGCGGCCGTCCGAGGTCAGCGCCGCCAGGCCGACCAGATCGTCCGCCTGGGCGTCCGGTACGTCACGGTCGAAGCCCGACAGCGACCTGAACCGCAGCGACACCAGGCCGAGCAGCAGGATCGCCGCCGCCAGCAGCAGATACAGCAGACCGATACCGCGTCCGTCGCCGCTGCCCAGCACCTGCCCCAGGGTCCCGGCGAGCGCGCCGCCGGAGTCCATCAGGGGCTCCAGATACGCGGTCCCCAGCGGGGCGATCAGCAGGAAGCCCACCGGCAGCGTCGACCAGGCGACCAGCTGGTTGAGGGCCATCACCCGGCCGTGGAACCGCTGCGGGACCTTCACCTGCACGATCGTCAGATAGATGCCGTTGAGCAGCGACAGCGACGCCGACATACCGAACACCCCGATGCCCACCAGCAGCAGATCGGGCCGCAGCCCGGTCAGGGCGCAGAACAGCGCGAGCACCGGCACCACCAGCAGCATGCCGCGCATCCTGCGGTGGCGCGGACCGCCCCAGATACCCATCGCCAGACCGCCGACGACCGCTCCCACGCCGCCCGCCAGGGAGACCGTCGCCACCGAACCCAGGCTGGAGAACCCGAGCACGAGCGGCGACACCATCTGGAACAGCACCGGCAGGAAGAGATTGAGCACGGCGAAGAAGATCAGCATCGCCCGGAACCCGCGCTGCCCGGTCACCAGCCTGAACCCGGCGACGATCTCCTGGCGGAGCGTCTCGCGGCGTTGCGCGGCCAGCGTCCGGGGGAACCGTACGGTGCCCAGGACCAGCGCCGCGATCGTGTAGCTGATCACATCGAGCAGCAGCACCCCGCCCAGCCCGATCGCGGCCAGCAGCCCGACCGCCGCCAGCGGCGCCACGACCTGCGCGATACCGCCCGAGATCTGCACGACACCGTTGGCGTGCCCCAGATACCGCTTGGGCACCAGCTGCGGGATCGCCGACTGGAACGCCAGCCGCTGCCCCGTCAGGGAGACCGACAGCAGCGCCATCAGCACCCCGACATGCCAGGCCCGCAGCTCACCGAAGGCGTACAGCAGGGCGAGCACCGCCTCCGTGGTGCCCGAGACCGCCGTACAGACCAGCATCACCCGCCGCCGGTCGATCCGGTCCACCAGACTGCCCAGCACCGGCGCGGCCAGCAGCCCGGGCACGATGCCCAGAACCGCGAAGAGACCGAACCAGGCCACCGAATCCGTCGACAGGAAGATCCACAGCGGCAGGGCGAACTCGGTGAGCGCCGAACCCGTCTGCGACACCATCTGCGAGGCCGCCACCGCGACGAACCGCCGGGTGTCCCGCCGGTTCCCGCGGTCCGCCCCGGCCGCCTCCGCCGCCTCGGGCGCGTCGCTCCCGCGGTGCACCCCGTCCAGCCACCAGGTCGCGTCCGCCGGACGCTCCCGCCGGTCCAGGGGTTCCGCCGCCCCGTCGCCGGTGACCGCCGGATGGACGGTCGTGACGATCTCGGCCAGCTCGGCCGCCCGGTGCTTGAGGAAGTAGTGGCCGCCCTCGTCCAGGACGGCCACCGCCGTCGTCGTACCGAGGAAACCCCACTCCCGGAACCGCTCCCGGTGGAACTCGGTCCCCGGGTCGGCCGAACCGATCACCGAGACCACCGGCGTCGACAGACCGTCCGCGGGGGCCGCCAGCCGCTCCGTGAAGTACGCCTCCGCCGCCCGGGAGTCGGCGCGGACGTTCGCCACGATCGTGGCCAGCTGCTCCGGCTCCAGGCCCTCCAGATCCGCGCCCATCGAGCGCAGCCAGTTGAGATGCAGCCGTCCGCTGCGCCGCCGGTCCAGCACGGAGAACCGCGTCAGCAGCCCCATGAGCCCCTCGGTCGGCCGGGCGAACGGGAAGATCCCGCCCAGATAGACGGCGGCGGGCTCCCGCCCCGCGGCGGCCAGCAGCCTGGCCAGCTCCACGGCGAGGGCCGCGCCCACCCCGCAGTGCCCGTACACCGCCACCGGCCCCGGCACCCCGGCCAGCACCTCCTCGGCACACCGCCGGGCCACCTCCTCCAGCGGCAGCGACTCCTCCGACATGCCCAGATCGTGGCCGGGGACGGCGACCGCGTGCAGCGCCACCCCCGGCGGCAGGGCGTCCGCGAGCGGCTGGTACACCACGGCGCTCCCACCGCCGTACGGCAGACACACCAGCGACAGCGTGACGGCGTCCGCGGGCTGCCGGGGCGTCAGTTCGTGCAGCAGCCTGCGCGGACCCCGGTCCTCCTCGGAGGTCTCCGCCAGCGCGGCCAGCGCGGCGACCGTCCGCTCCTGGAAGACGTCCATCAGCGTGATCTTCGCTTCGGCGCCGAGCACCCGGCGCAGCGCCGCGACCATCCGCATCGCCAGCAGCGAGTGTCCGCCCAGGTCGAAGAAGTCGTCGTGGGCGCCGACCCGTTCCAGCCCCAGCAGCTCGGCCCAGACCGCGGCCACCGCCTCCTCCGCCGGAGTCCGGGGCGCCACGTACTCCGCGCCCTCACCCGGGCCCGGGGCGCCCGGCTCCGGCAGTGCCCGCCGGTCCACCTTGCCGTGCGCCTGCCGCGGGAGTTCGGGCAGTACGGCGAAGCGGGACGGCACCAGATAGTCCGGCAGCCTGCGCGACAGCAGCGCCCGCAGCTCCGCGACCGGCGGCGGGGCGGCACCGTCCGCGGGCACCAGATAGCCCACCAGCACCTGTTCACCGGCCGGCCCCCGGGCGGCGGCCACGGCCTGTGCGACCCCCGGCAACTGCACGAGATGGGCCTCCACCTCGCCCAGTTCGACCCGGTAGCCGCGGATCTTCACCTGGTCGTCGCCCCGGCCGAGGAACTCGATCGTGCCGTCCGGCCGGTGCCGGGCGAGGTCCCCGGTGCGGTACATCCGGGCGTCCGCCCGCTCCCCGTCGGCAAAGGGGTCCGGCCGGAACCGTTCGGCGGTCAGCTCCGGCAGCCCCAGATAGCCCCGGGCCAGCCGGTCCCCGCCGATCCACAGCTCCCCGGTCACCCCGGGCGGCACCGGCTCCCCGTACGCGTCCAGCAGATAGACCCGGGCCCCCGGCAGCGGCCGCCCGATCGGGGTCGTGGGGCCTTCGGCGGGCCGCTCCGGGTCGACCAGCAGCGTGGTGGCGCCCACGGTCGCCTCCGTCGGCCCGTAGTGGTTGACCACCCGGCAGCCGGTGCGCGCCGCGGTCGCGGCCAGCTCCCGGCTCCACTCCCAGCCCGACGCCTCCCCGCCGAGGATCAGCAGACTCCGCGGCAGCAGCTCCGCCGGATCGTCCACCTCGGCCATGAGCGCCGCCAGATGCGACGGCGTCAGCTTCACACAGTCGATCCGCTCCCCGGCGAGATACGCCGCCAGCTCGGGCCCCGGGGTCCGCGGCGCCAGCAGATGCAGCGTGCCGCCCGTGGTCAGCGAGAGATAGAGCGTGGTCATGCCGAAGTCGAAGGCGAGCGACTGGAGCAGGGCGTAGCGCGCGCCGTCCGCGAGCCCCGCCTCGGCGAACCGCTGCCGCACCCCGGCGAGATACGTCAGCACCTGGCGGTGCTGGACCGCGACCCCCTTCGGCTTCCCCGTGGACCCGGAGGTGTAGATGACATACGCCAGATCGTCGGGACCGACTCCTCCCTCGGGCGCCGTGTCCGGGGCGGCGGCCAGCTCCCCGGCGAGTTCGTCCAGGAGCAGTACGGAGGAGCCTGTGGCGGAGTCCGCGCCCGCCAGGAGCGACCGGTGCGCCGTGGTGGTGATCAGGACGACGGGCGCCGAGTCGGTCAGCATATGGCCCAGCCGTTCGGCCGGCTGCTCGGGATCCAGCGGTACGTACGCCGCCCCCGACTTCAGCACCGCCAGCAGCGCCACGGCCTGTTCCACGCCCTGGTCGAGACAGACCCCCACCAGGGCGTCGGGCCCCGCCCCGGCGGCCCGCAGCAGCTGGGCCAGCCGGTTGGCGCGCCCGTCGAGCGCCGCGTAGTCCAGGGTCCGGCCGGAGTGGACCAGGGCGGTCGTGTCCGGAGTGCGGGCCGCCTGGACGGCGACCGCGTCCGCGAGGGTCGCCGCCGACGGCACCGCGCCGCCGCTGTCGTTCCACTCGTACAGCACCCGCCGCCGCTCGCCGGGCTCCAGCATGGGGAGGGTGCCGACGGGGGCGTCCGGATCGGCCGCCGCCCCGGCCAGGATCCGCTGCCAGTGCCCGGCGAGCCGGGCGACGGTCGCCGCGTCCCACAGGTCGGTGCGGTAGGTGAGGAAGGCCTCCAGACCCTCCTCGGTCTCGGTGCAGTACAGGCCCAGGTCGAGATGGACCCCGCTGCCCTCGAAGGGGAAGGTGCTCCAGCGGAGCCCCCGCGCCTGGACGGTCTGCGCCCGGTGGTTCTGGAGCGCGAACGACACCTGGTAGAGCGGCGGCCTGCTGACGTCGCGCGGCAGGTCCAGGGCCTCCACCAGCTTCTCGAACGGGGTGTCCTGGTGCTGCTGGGCACCCAGCGCCGCGGCGCGGACCCGGGAGAGCACGGTGCCGAAGTCCGGCAGCTCGTCCGCTCCGCCGCCGTCCCCCGCGTCCCGGCCGGAGAGATCGGCCCGCAGCGGCAGGACCGTGCTGAAGAGACCGATCAGCCCCTCCGTCTCCTCCGTCGGACGGCCCGCGAACGGTGTGCCCACCGCGAAGTCGCGCTGCCCCGACCACCGCGCCAGCACCACCTGGAAGGCGGCCAGCAGCGTCATGTACAGCGTCGCGCCCCGCTCCCGGGAGAGCGTGCGCGCCGCCTCGTGGACCGCCGGGTCGAGGCGGAAGGAGTGCGTCGCCCCGCGCGGCCCCGGGACGGCCGGCCGCGGCCGGTCCGTGGGCAGCTCCAGCGGTGCGGTCCCCACCATCGCCCCGCACCAGTAGCGCAGCCCGGCGGCGGCCCGGGGCTCGTCCTGCCGCTCGCGCTGCCAGTGCGCGAAGTCGCCGTAGCCGACCGGCAGCGGCGGTACCGCGGGCCGCCCGTCGGCGGCGAGCGCCTCGTAGCCGGAGAGCAGCTCGTCCAGCAGGATCCCCGCCGACCAGCCGTCGCCGGTGAGATGGTGCTGGCAGACCACCAGGACATGGTCGTCGTCGGCCAGCTTCAGCAGCAGGGCGCGGAGCAGCGGCCCCGCCTCGACGGAGAACGGGCGGGCGACCTCCGCCTCCACCGCGGCCCGGGCGGCGGACTCCCGCTCCCCGGACGGCAGTCCCGTCAGGTCCCGGCTCTCCCACGGCACGGCGAACTCCTCCGCCGGGACGGTCGCCACCCGGGGCGTACCGTCCTCGTCCGCCGGATACGCGCTGCGCAGCACCGGATGCCGTACGGCGACCAGCCGCAGCGCCTCGGCCAGCGCCGCGGGCCGCAGCGGACCGGCCAGCCGGCCCGCCGTCGGCAGCACATAGGCAGCCGTTCCGGGGGTGAGCTGCTCCACGAACCAGAGCCGCTCCTGAGCGGGCGACAGCGGCACCGGCGCGCCGTCCGGCAGCGGTGTCACGGCCGGCGGCCGGTTCGCCGCGGCGGGCCGCTCGCGCAGCTTCCGGGCGAGCAGGGCGCGCTGTTCGGCGGTGAGGACCCGGCGCGGCCGGTCCACCGTGAGCGGTGCGGTGTTCTTGCTCTCCATCACCGCTCCCCGGCGAGCAGCTCGACGGTGACCGCGTCGGCGATCGCCGCGACCGTGGGCTCCTCGTAGAAGACGTGCAGCGGCACCTCGGCACCGATGCGGTCGCGGATCCGCGCGGCGACCCGGGTGATCGTCAGCGAGTGGGCGCCCAGGTCGAAGACATCGTCGTCCGGTCCGATCGATGTCACGCCGAGAACCTCGCACCAGATGGCGGCGACCTCGGTGGTGATCTCGTCCCACGGCTCGTCCGGCGCGGGCCCGTCCGCACCGTCGAGCGATGTCTCGCGGACCGGCTCCGGCAGGGCCCGGCGGTCGGTCTTCCCGTTGGGTGTCAGCGGCAGTTCGGAGAGCGGGTGCACGGCCCCGGGGACCATCGCGTCCGGCAGCGTCAGGGCGAGGAAGGCGCGCAGTTCGGCGGTGGTGGGCACGGGGACACCGGCCCGCCACACCGGATAGACGGTGAGGATCCGCCCGCCCGGCCCGTCGTCGTCGCCGCGGACGGCCGCGGCGGCCGCCGCCACCGCCGGATGCTCCTGGACCCTGGTCTCGATCTCGCCCAGCTCGATCCGGTGGCCGCGGAGTTTGATCTGGTCGTCGAGGCGGCCCAGGCAGCGCAGGGTGCCGTCGGCCCGCACCCGGGCCAGGTCCCCGGTGCGGTACAGCCGCATCCCGGTGATCGGATCGGTGACGAAGCGTTCGGCGGTCAGCTCGGGGCGGCCCCGGTAGCCCCGGGCCAGCCCCGCCCCGCCGATCACCAGCTCCCCGGTGACGCCCTGCGGTACCGGACGTCCGGCCGGGTCCACCACCAGTACGGTCGTCCCCGCGATGGGGCCGCCCACCGTCACCTCGGCGGGCTCCGCCGGAACCTCCGCGGCGGTGGACCAGATGGTGGTCTCCGTCGGTCCGTACACGTTCCACAGCCGGCCCACCCGGGCCCGCAGCGCCCGGGCGAGGGGCGGTGTCAGTGCCTCGCCGCCGCTGAGCGCGGTCAGCCCGGGCGCGGTCAGCCCGGCGTCGAGCAGCAGCCGCCAGGTCGACGGGGTCGCCTGGAGCCGGTTGACGCCGTACCGGCCGACCAGCCCGGCCAGCGCGCCGCCGTCCCGGGTCTGCTCCTCCCCGGCGATCACCACCCGGCCGCCGGTGACCAGCGGCAGCAGCAGTTCCAGCGCGGAGATGTCGAAGGACAGCGAGGTGACGGCCAGCCAGACGTCCTCGGCGGAGGCGTCCAGCAGATCGCGGAAGGCCAGCAGCAGATGGGCCAGTGCGCCGTGCGGCACCTCGACGCCCTTGGGTCGGCCGGTGGAGCCCGAGGTGTAGATCAGATAGGCGAGATCACCGGGGGCCGGGTCCGCCGCCGTGGGCACGGGCACCGACTCCGACTCCGGGGAGTCGAAGAGGCCGTCCAGCAGCAGGGTGCGGCCGTGACCGGCGACCCGGTCCGCGGTCCGCCGCTGTGCCAGGGCCACCGGCGCACCGGCGTCGCCGAGCACAAAGGCGATCCGGTCCGCCGGATAGGCGGGGTCGACCGGGAGATGGGCGCCCCCGGCGGCCTGGACGGCGAGTACGGCGGCCACCGCCTCGGCGGACCGCTCGGCACAGACGGCGACGACCGTGCCCGGCCCCACCCCGGCCCCGGCCAGCCGCCCGGCCAGGGCGCCGACCGCCGACGCCAGCTCCGCGTAGGTGATGTCGCGGCCGCCGTCGGTCAGGGCGATCCGCTCCGGATGGGCGGCGAAGGCGGCGCGCAGCAGCGCGGGCAGGGTGGCCCCGGCGGCGTCCGCGGCCGGCGCGGGCCCGTGCAGCGGGGCCGACTCGGCCTCGCCGAGGAACGGCAGGTCCGCGATCGGTGTGCCGGGCGCCGCGGTGATCGCGGCCAGCAGCCCGCGCAGATGGGCCCCGATCCGTTCGGCGGCGGCCGGGGACAGCAGACCCGTACGGTGCATCAGGATCACCCCGAAGCGGTCGGGTCCGTCCAGCAGGTGGAGCCGGAGAGCGCCGCGCGCCGTGCCGGGGAACAGCACCCAGTCGATGGTGCTGCCGACGCCCGCGAACTCGACCGGTGCGATCCGGCGGCGGTAGGTGACGGTCACGGGGGCGGCCGTCACCGCGGGCCGCAGGCCCCGTACGGCGCGGGGCAGCGGCACGCCGCGGTGCGGATAGCAGGCGCGTACCTCGGCCCGTACCGTCCGGGCGAACTCGCCGAACGGGACGGCCGGGTCCGGGGCGGTGACCACCGGCAGCTCGTTGGCGTACATCCCGATCCGGCCGGTGTCCGCCGGGCCCCGGGTGCCCAGGCCCACGGCCGCTGCCGGCTGCTCGTTGCCGTACCGCAGCAGCAGGGTGTGGACGGCCGCCAGCAGCAGTTCGAAGAAGGTGACACCGATCTTGTCGGCGGTGACGGTCAGTTCGGCGCGGAGCGCGGGGTCGAGGTCGAAGGCGACCGCGGCGCCGGGCCCCACCCCGTCCTGGGGCGTCTCGTCGGCGCCCTCGGCGAGTCCGGCCAGCGCGACGGCCGGTCCGGGCAGCGGCCGCCCGGTCCAGTGGGCGCTCGCGGCGGCCAGCTCCGCGGGGTCGAGGTCGGCGGCGGGCGGCTCCGCCGGAGCGGGCAGGGGCTCCGGGGCCGGACCGGCACCGGTGCGGTGCGCGTAGGCGGCCGACAGATCCGTGAGGAGGACATCGGTGGAGGTGCCGTCGAAGAGGAAGTGGTGCGCCACCACAAGGAGCGTCGCGCTCCGGTCGCCGGTCAGCAGCAGGGAGAACCGGACCGGCGGGCCCGTCCGCAGGTCGAACGGCGCCGCGCACGCACCGGCCAGTTCGGCCTCCAGGTGCTCCGGATGGCACCGGCGGACGGCGAGTTCGGGTATCGGGCCGGGTACCAGCGCGGGTACGCCGTCCTCGTCGCGGACCGTGAGCGACAGAGCCGGGTGCCGGGCCGTGAGGTCGGCGACCGCGGCGGTGAGCGCCGGTATGTCGAGGGCGCCTTCGAAACGTACGGCGAACGGCATGTGGTGGATGGATCCGAGCGGCGCCAGCCGCTCGTTGATCCAGAGTCCGTGCTGGGCAGGTCTGACGGGAATGCTGGTCACGGGGGGTCCTCAAACTGGTCGGGAGAGAAAATCGGTCGTGCGTGGGGGAGCGGGCGGGGGCGGGGGATCCCCCTGGCGGCCGGAGCCCGGCACGGGCCGGACAGCGGTCGTGGAACGGCGGCTGCGCACCAGCGGTCGTGGAGCGGCAGCCGTGGAACGGCGGTCGGACGGTGCGGAGGCGGCCGGGACACGGGCCGGAGCCCGGTCCTCCCGGGCGGACCGGTGGGCCGGTGGGCCGGGAACCGCGCGCGTGGCGACGGGGACTCGTCCGTCGCCGTGGTCCCGGCGGCGGCCGGGCGCGCCGGTCCCGGCGGTCGGTTACGGGAAGGGACACCCGGGTCCGGCGCCGACGGCGGACCCGGGCTGTTGCGGGGAAGGGGGAAGAGGCCCGGAACCGGCGCCGCTGGCGGACCCGGGCTGTGGTGCTGGGGAGGTGCGGTGGAACGGCGGCCCGGAACCGGCGCCGACGGCGGAACCGGGCTGTGGTACGGGGGAGATGCGCGGGGGAACGGGGTGAGCGGGTGGTGCGCGGGGGAAGGGGCCCGGACTACGCGCCCGCGTCGGTCAGCGCGGTGGTGAAGTCCTCGGCCAGGGCGGTGATCACGGACTCGTCGAAGGCGAGCGCGTTGTACTGGATCCAGCAGTGCAGGGCACCGTCCGGCTGCTCGACCGCGGTCAGTTCCGGCACCCCGAGATCGCCGCCGGGCAGCGGCCAGGGCACGGTGGTGCCGCGCTCCAGTTCGAGAGGTTCGCAGGACAGCCCCGGCAGATGGGCGTCCGCGGCCCAGTTCTCGTACCGCAGCCAGGCCGGGAAGGCCACCACCGACGGTTTGAACTCGGCGTACGGGTACATCTGGTGGTCCAGGGCGGCGGTCGCCGCCCGCCGGACCCGCTCCGCCAGCTCCGCGAAGCCGGGCCCGCCGGAACAGTCCACCCGTACCAGCAGCGACTGCACCAGACAGCCCACGGCCCGCTCCGCCTCCGGGCGGATCCGGCCCGGCACCGGGGTCATCAGCACCAGATCGGTCTGTCCGCTGCGGTCCGCCAGCAGCCGGCTCCAGAGCGCGGTGACGGCCATGAACGGGGTCACGCCCAGCTCACCGGCCCGTTTGCGGAGCCGCCCGGCCGGATCGGCGCCGATGGTGAACCGGTGGGCGACCATGAGCACCCGGTCGACGGCGCGCCGCCCCGGGAAGGGGTCCACGGCATGCGGGGCACCCGCCAGCGCGCCGGCGAAGTGCCGCCGTCCGGCCGCCCACCGGTCGTTGGCCCAGCGCACCAGGTCCGGGTACGGCAGGGAGTGCCCGGGCAGCCGGGGGGCGCGGCCGCGGCGCAGGGCGTCGTAGGCCAGCCCGAGTTCGTGCAGGAGCACGCCGACCGACCAGCCGTCGGCGACCATGTGGTGCACCGCGATCAGCACCACATGGTCGTCCGGGGCCCGGCTGACCACCAGCAGTCTGGCCGCCGGGTCGACCGCCAGATCGGTGAGCCGGTCCCGCTCCGCGATCAGCAGCGCGTCGACGTCGCCGTCGTCCGCCCCGGGCAGGGAGCGCAGGGTGATCCGGGCCGCGGGTTCCTCGTCGAGCACGGTCCGGACCAGCCCCGGTACGGCGCCGGGCACCGGGACGAACCGGGTGCGCAGCGCGGGGTGGCGCCGCACCAGTTCGGTGAAGGCACGGCCGAGGGCCGCGGTGTCGAGCCGGTCGGTCACCCGGAAGAGAGCGGTGACGGCCCCGGCGTCGCGGCCGGACTCCTCGGACATCCAGGCGAGGAAGTCCTCCTGCTGGCTGGTGAGGGGTACCTCGTGCGGCTGCTCCCGCAGGGCACGGAGATAGGGCGGCACCACTGTCTCCGTCTCCGTTTCCGTGCCGGTTGCGGTGTCCGTGGCCGGGCGGACGGCGGCGGCCGCCTCGTCCAGCCAGGCCGCCTGCGCCCGCAGCGAGGGCCGCCCGAAGACCATCGCGGCACCGGCCTCCACCCCGAACCGTTCGGAGACCGCGGCGGCCAGCTGGACCGCGCGGAAGGAGTCGCCGCCGAGGGCGAAGAACTCGTCGGCCACGGTCGCCACGCGACGGCCGAGCACCTCGTGCCAGACGGCGGCGAGCCGGGTCTCGGTCGCGGTGCCCGGCCGGGGCGCGGACGGCTCCGTGCCGCCGGGCTCCGCGGCGGTCTCGAACAGCGGCCGGAGCCGGTACTTGACCACCTTTCCGGTCGCGTTGCGCGGCAGGTCCCCGGCGAGCAGGATCCGTACCGGCAGCTCCGCGCGGGCCAGCCGGGTGCTCAGGAAGAGCCGCAGGTCGTCCAGGTCGGCCCCGCCCGCCGCGGGCACCACCACAGCCACCGGTACCGAGCCCATCACCGGGTGCGGCACCCCGAGCGCGGCCGCGTCGGCGACCGCGGGATGCTCGTGGAGCGCGTCCTCGATACGGAGCGTGGACACCTTCAGCGCGCCCGACTTGATGACGTCGCTCTCCCGGTCGACGAGGTGGAGGAAGCCGTCCGCGTCCAGCCGGCCGAGGTCTCCCATCCGTACCCAGCCGTCCCGGAACACTCCCGCCGAAGCGGCGGGGTCCCCGATGTAGGAACGCTGCGGGCCCGGCTGCCGCAGCCACACCTCACCGGTCTCCCCGGGCGGGACGGGAGCACCGTCCGGGCCCAGCACCCGCAGGTCGCCGGGGGACGCGGGGCGGCCCACCGAGCCGGCCCGCGCCGGGTCGACCACCATGGACACCTGGGCGGGCGAGGACTCGGCGGAGGTGTAGACGTTGACCACCGTCGTCTCCGGCAGCGCCTCGGTGAGCTGCCGGGCGACGGGCGCGGGCAGCGCGGCCGCCGAGGAGCTGAACAGCAGTACGGCGGAGAAGTCGCGGCGCCGGAGCACACCGGAGTTCAGCAGCTCTATCGCCATCGACGGGACGACGAAGACCGTGCCGGTCCGCAGCTCCTCCACCGCGCGGCCGAACTCCTCGGCGTCGAAGCGCGGCAGCGCGACGACGGCGGGCGCGCCGGTCAGGGCGGTCGTCACCATCATCTGGCCCGCGTTGGTGCCGATCGGGAAGGCGTGCAGGGCGTGCCGGGAGTGCGCGTACGGCCGGGGGCGCGGATTCAGCAGCTGACCTGCCGTCAGGGCGGCATGGGAGGCCATGACTCCCTTGGAGCGGCCGGTCGTTCCCGAGGTTCCCACCACCTGGGCGGTGTCCTCCGGGCGCGGGCGGTGCGGCGGTTCCCCGGGCGATCCGGCGGCCTCCGCGGCGGTCAGGGTGAGATCGGTGAGCCCCGGCAGCGCGGGCAGGAAGGAGCCCCGCAGCGCGGCGGACGCGCCGCAGAGACCGGCGAGCCGCAGCGCCTCGGACTCCGCCGCGTCGGCGCGCAGCGGCAGTCCGGCCGCCCCCGCGTAGTGGAGCGCCAGGAACGCCACCGCGTACCCGTCCCACTCGTCCTCGGTGAACCGCAGGGCCACCAGGTCCCCGGGCCTCACTCCGGCGTCCGCCAGTCCCCGGGCGGCCCGAACGGCCCGATCGCGCCAGGAACCGTAGCTCAGGGAGCCCCCGCCGCGGACCTGGACCGCGAGCGCGTCGGGCTGTTTCGCGGCCCGGGCGTCGAGCAGATCCGGGACGGTGAGCGGAGCGGGCAGTGCGTTGATGATGCCCTCCAAGTTCGTTGACCTGCGCGGGAGTTCACTCCGGCAGGTGCGGTGACGCGGAGACGGTCATGGGCATAGCGCGCGGTTGTCGCCTTGGGTATGGTCTGGACCATTGGCGGGGTACGGCGAAGGATAGCGCGCCACTGTCGTACTTGTGTCGCAATGATGGAGAGTTCGTGGAAATCGGTGGGGATCGGGCCCCGCTGCGGTGACCCCGCAGGGCACTGCCCCGCCGAGAAAAGCCCTCGTCAGAGGGGGTAAGCCGGAACCACCCGCACCAAGCCGGAGAAGGCGAAGATTCTCCGGCCGCTCCATACCGCGTCCCTGTCCGTTTTCGGACAACCGGACGTCTCAACGGGTACCCCGACCCCCGTACCTGCCGTATGCCGTACGCCCCGGATGCCCCCCGGTATCCGCGGCGGGTACGCCTCCGGCCGGGACCGGCCGTACCCGTCCCCGTTCCGTCCGGCCCGTCCGGACCGCCATCCCATCCCCGCCGGGGCGCGCTGCCGCGCCCCGGCGAGCCAGGAGGAAGCACAGATGCAGTACGCGGGAATCGCCTGGAGCGCCGACGGTTACGAGGTCGAGATCGTCGACGACACGGGGGAGCGGTCCCAGGCCCCCACGCGCTGGGGCGCCGAGCGGGTGGCCGAGCTGACGGACTGGCTGGAGCGGACCGGCCGGGAGTCCGGCGAACCGCTCGCCGTCGTCGTGGAGAGCACCAACGGCCTGGTCGACGGGCTGCTGACGGCCGCCGGTCTCGACGTCCACCGCGCCGACCCCTGGGTACTGCCCGAGCGGCCCGACTTCGGCTCCGTACCCGCACTCTCCCTGGCCGGCCGGGCGAGAGACGATCTGAAGTCCCTGTCACCGCTGACCGCCGAGGGCGGCGGGCAGACCGGCCGGGACGAGGACTACCACGACGGCATCCGGCGCAGCGCCGCGGCCGAGGAGGAACTCAGCCGCACGGGACGGTGGTTCCGGCACGGATCGCGGGACCGCCGGGAGATCGCCCTCACCTTCGACGACGGCCCCGACCCCGCACACACCCGCGAGGTCCTCGACCTCCTCGCCCGCTACGGGGTCCACGCCACCTTCTTCTGTGTGGGACTGCATGTGAACGCCCTCCCCGACGAGGTGCGGCGGATCGTCGACGCGGGCCACAGCCTCGGCAACCACACCTGGTCCCACCCCTTCCTGCCGGATCTGACCGCCCGCCAGTTCCGGCTCCAGATCGACCGGACCGCCGACGCCTTCGACCGCGCGGTCGGCACCGTTCCCACCGTCTTCCGCCCGCCCTACGGCTCACGGACCCCCGAGGCACTGGGCGAACTCCTGGCCGGCGGACCCGCGCTGGCACTCTGGGACGTCGACTCCTGGGACTGGGCCCGGCCGGGCCCCGAGAAGATCACCAGGACCGTGCTCGACCATGTGCAGCCCGGCTCGATGATCCTGATGCACGACGGCGGCGGCGACCGCCGCCAGAGCGTGGCAGCCCTGCCCGCGGTGCTCGAAGGGCTGCTGGAGCAGGACTACCGCTTTGTCTCGGCCGACGCCCTGGCGGGCCGCGCCGAAGCCCGCTGAGGACTGCCGCTTCGGGCGCACCGGTGCGTCCCCGCCCGGCCGTGCCGTACCCGCGGGCATCCGGAAGGGCGCCCCTTCCCGGCCGGGAAGGGGCGCCCTCGGCACAGCGGTCAGGACGTGGTGCAGTAGGACTGGATGAAGAGCCGCTGGGGGACGCTTGTGTGGTTCCGGGCGTGCACCCCCCAACCGGTGGGCTCCGGCAGACCGCGGTTGGTGTTGATGGCGACGCCGGGCGCGCCCGTGGAGTCCGGGGCGTGCGCGCCGCCGCCGGTGATCCGCTGCCCGGAGAGACAGACCGCGGTCACATGGTTCTGCTCGCCCGGCTGGAGCACGATGCTGGTCTCCCGGATGCTGACCGGGACGGTGGTGCAGACCACGAAGGCACTCGCGCCGTGAGCCGGGCCGTCGTTGTTGGCCAGATCGACCCGCCAGCGCCCGGTCGCGTCGACGTCCATCCGGCTCGACGACAGAAACGGCTCGGTGGTGACGAAGCCGCCGCCCGACGGCCGCCAGCCGGACGGGCAGTCGGCGAAGGCCGTCGCCTTCCCGCCGCCGGGAACGGTCACCCGGCCGCCGGTGATCCGGGTGTGGGTGGCGGCGGTGCAGACGACATAGGCGGCGGCCTGTTTGGGCGTGTCGGTGATATTGCTGGCCTTCACCGCCCAGGAGTTGCCGGACGCCGCCGAGCTGGAGATGAACGAGCCCTGGCCGGTCACCCCCGCGCCGCCGCCGCTGGGCACGGTGCCCGAGGGGCAGGGGACGGAGGTGTCGACCGTGCCGTGGGCCGGGACGGTGACGATCGGACCCTGGAAACCCTGGTGGTCCAGCGGCACCCGGACGGACGGCGCCCCGCCGCCGCCCGGGTCGGGTGGTGGTGGCGGAGCGGCCGCGGTGACCGTCGCGGCGAGCACGGCGGCGGAGAGGAGGGCGAACAGGGAAGTACGGCGGGCCATGGAACCTCCAACGGAAGCCGGGCGATGGAACGTGGGCATGCCCGCGCGGCGCTCCCCGGAGACCGGCGCCCTTTGACATGCACTCTCCCGGCCCAAAGAGGATCGATTCACCCGTCCCCGAACGGGCGATGCGCACGCAACACCCGCCCGGCGCACCGCCGTTCCCCGGGCGCGGCGGCCCGGCCGGCCCGTGCGCCGGGCCGCGCCCGGCTCACGGCCGCGGCGCCCGGTAGGTGCGGCCGCCGCGCCGCGGCAGCCCCGACGGTACGTCCGCCGGGCCCGCCACCGTCTCCACCGCCAGATGCAGCTGGGTCCGTACGGTCACCGACGCGGGGTCCAGGCCCAGGAGTTCACCGCACTCCACGAGCCAGCCCGTCAGCGTCGTCCGGTGCACCCCCAGTTCGGCCGCGGCCGGTGCCGTCCGGCCCCGGTTCCCCAGCCAGTGCCGCAGGGCGATCCGCAGCCGGGCGTCGAGCGGCGCCAGCAGGGCCGACGCCCAGTCGCCCGCCTCTTCGGGGGAGAGCAGCCCGGCGGGCAGCGCGGGAACGGCCGCCAGCGGCAGGGCCACCGGCGGGGCCGGTGCCGCGCAGGCCCGTACCGCCAGCAGCAGCTGGGCCGCGATCGTCGGATCGCCCGGATCCGCCGCCAGCAGCGGGCCGATCGCGCGCAGCCGGGTGCGCACCGTGCCCTCGGACAGCCCGAGGGCCGGGGCGGCGGCCTGCGCCGAGCCCGTCCGCAGCCAGGCCGCGAGGATCCGCCGCCGCTCCCCGTCGAGGGGCTGGAGCACCCCGGCCGCCCAGTCCGCCAGCCGGCCGGCCGGGACGACGCGGACCAGGTCCCGGCCGCCCAGCCCCGCCGCGGCGGTCAGCCCGCCGCCCGCCGGAGTCGGCTGAGCCCGGCCCGCCTCGGCCCAGGCCGCAGGGACGAGATCCAGCGGCACCGGCGCCGCGGCCCCGCCGGTCAGCCGGTACTGCTCGGCGATCCGGGTCACCACGGCATGTGCCGGATGGGGTTCGCCGGGGGAGTCGTGCAGGGCCAGCACCGCCAGCCCGGTCTCCTCCGCACACACCAGCACCCGCGGGCGCTCCACCCCCGGCCGCAGCGCCCGCCACAGCGCCTGGTGCGCGGTGCGGACGGCCGACCCGGTCAGCCGGTACACCGTGGTGTGCGTGGCGGGGCTGCCGCCCAGGACGTCGGCCGCGGCCCGGTGGTGTCCGCCCAGCAGCAGCCTCAGCACCGCGCGGTGCAGCCGCTGTTCGGCCGCCCGGGTCTCGTCCGCCCGCCGGGCCTGGACCCGCAGCAGATCCGCGACGGTCGCCGCGACCAGCGCCGTACGCTCCGGAGCCGTCCCGCGCCCCGGGCAGACCACCAGCACGGTCCCGGCCACCGGCCGGACCGTCAGATGCGGATGGGCGCGCGGCTGGGCCGCGCTCCGCACCCCGGAGGCGGCCGCGCTGCCGGGTGTGCTGTGCACCGCGCCCGCCAGCGGGTCCACCAGCACCGCCCAGCCACCGGCCAGCGTCGCCGCCTCGGAGATCAGCAGGGCCGACGAATGGGCGGCGGCATGGGTCAGCCGCCGTACCACCACAGGGTCCGGCGGCTCCTCGGCCGCCGGGGGCACGGACCCCGGACGCCCCGCGCCGCCGCCCGTCACGGGACGCGCGCCACGCCGCCCCAGCCGGCCCGCTCGGTGAGCCGGCCGGTGGTGGCGTCGGGCCGCCAGTCGGGCCAGCAGACGAAGCCGGGTTCGACCGGTTCGAGACCGTCGAAGAAGGCCCGGGTCACCTCCGGCTCCCGGAAGATGTACGGAATCGCCCCGGAGTTGTTGTACTCCTCCTGCACCAGACGGTGCGCCTCGTCCGACGCGGTCGAGTGGCTGAGCGACAGATAGCTTCCCGACGGCAGCCGCGCCACCAGCCTGCGCACCAGGCCCAGGGCGTCGGGCCAGTCCACGATGTGCCCGAGCACATCGTTGATCACCAGGGCGACCGGCCGGTCCAGGTCCAGCGTCCGGGCCGCGCCGTCCAGCACGGCGTCCGTATCGCGCATGTCCGCCAGGACGTAGTCCATCGCCCCCTCGCTGGTGCTCTGGCCCATCGCCTGGACGTGCAGCAGTACCAGCGGGTCGTGGTCGACGTAGACCACCCGCGACTCGGGCGCGATCCGCTGGGCCACCTCGTGGGTGTTGTTGGCGGTCGGCAGCCCGGCGCCGACGTCGAGGAACTGCCGGACCCCGGCCTCCCGCGCCAGCCAGGTGACCGTACGGACCAGGAAGCCCCGCGATTCCTGGGCGAACGGCTCGATCAGCGGGTACTTGGCCCGGTACGCGTCCCCCGCGGCCCGGTCCGCGTCGAACCAGTCCTTCCCGCCCAGCCAGTAGTTCCACACCCGGGCGCTGTGGGCGACGGACGTGTCGATCCGCGGGGGCTGTTCCGTGGGTTCGGTCATACCAGTGCCTCTTTCGACATGTCGGGATGGAGCGCGGTGGCGCAGGAGTAGTCGAGGAGCCGGCGGTAGGCCATCACCGCCGGGTCGGCCTGCCAGACGTCGGCGGTGCCCGGGAGCCCGCCCTCCCGGACGACATGGTCCGGGATGCCCGGCACCTCGACCCGGAAGAAGGTGAGCGCGGGGATCCCGGTCAGGGCGTGCGGCGGCCGGTCGAGCGGATGGACCTGGAGCGTCACATGCGGCTCGTCGGCCGCCGAGCGCAGCGCCGCGAGCTGCTCGGCCATCACCGCCGGGCCGCCGACCTCCGTTCGCAGCGCCGCCGCGGTCAGCAGCACCCAGACCCGGGTCCGCTGCTCCCGCAGCTTCTCCCGGCGCTCGGACAGCAGCTCCGCCCGCCGGTCCCGCTGGGCCGGTGAGAGGTCCGGGCGCAGCAGGCCGTCGACGGCACGGGCGTAGGCCGGGGTGCGCAGCAGTGCGGGCACCAGCGCCGGATCCCAGCTCCGTACGATCCGGGCCGCCGATTCCACGCTCATCAGGTCCAGCTGCCATGGGTCCATGACGGACCGCCAGGGGTGCCACCAGCCGGGCCGGTTGGCGGCGGCGAGCTGCCCGAGGATCTCCCGGGTCTCCGCCGGTGCCGCACCGTAGGCCGTCAGCAGGGTACGGACCTGCCCGTCGTCGAGCGACGTCCTGGCCTGCTCGATCCGCCGGACCGTGGCCGGATGGGCCCCCAGGGCCCGGGCCGCCTGTTCCCGGGAGAGACCGGCGGCCTCCCGCAGCACGGTGAGCCGGGTGGCCAGCACCAGATGCGCGACGGTCCGGCCGGAACGCTCCCGCGCCACGCACACCCCCTCACCGACACTTCCCGCAAACTGCGGCTACTGCATACCTTGTCGCTTGCAATCTCCGCGCGCAAGGCTTTGTATGGCCACGTTCACACCGTCGGAACGCGGGCCGCGGGGCCCGGCGGCGGACGGCTGGACCGAGCCGAGGGGCCTTACGGGGGTGGGCCCCTCGGCTTTCCGCTTTCTGTTTGCTGCTGCCGCGCGGGTGCGGCGATGCCGCCGTGTCCGGGGGAGTTGGCGCGGCAGGTGTGCTAACTGCGGCCGCGGCGGGCGCTCTTGAGGGCGGTCCCAGCGGTGAGCGGTGCGGTGCCGTCCCGGGCGGGGCCCGGGACCCGGCGGGCCACTTCCGGTACGACCGCTTTTCCGCCGCCGCCTTCACCATCGCCCTGTGCCACCTGCCTGCCCGCCCGCGCCGGTGTGCCGTGCCCGTATACGCCGTGCCTGTATATGCCGTGCCCGTACGTACCGGACCCGTACGTACCGTCCCGGCCGGGTGCGGGACGGCTCACGGCTCACGGCGCGTCCGGCTGTAGGGGGAGGGGGCGGGTGTCCTCCGGCGGCCGGGCGGGCCGGGCGGCAGGCCCCGGCAGAGGCGGTGGCCCGGCCGAACGGGCTCGGACCGTCCCGGGCAGACAGCAGAGCATTCCGGACATGTCATGGAATATTCCGCATATCCCCCAGGGGTATCCCTCTGGGACGCACATCACATACGAGGACGCTTAGTGGCTTCCGGTCGCCCCCCGTTTCCGTACCGGCGGGAAACGGAGCCCCCCGGCGGGCCCTCTTCCACTACCCGGATTAGCAGTGCGCTCGTTGCTAGCGCTGCCCGCCACCGCTAAGAATCTGCCCACGCCGCCACCGGAGCGCATTCGGCTCCCGTCCCCGTGAGCGGTCTCCCCATCCGAAGGGTTACCCCGGTATGTCCGTATTCAGCATGCGCACCACCCGGTCCCGCCGCCGGGCCTGGGCCGGCGGGTTCACCGCCGCCGGCACCCTGGCCGTCACGCTCGCCGTGGCCCTCCCCGGCACCGCCGCCGCGGCTCCCGCCGCCGCCCCGGCAGCGGCCCCCCAGGCCGTGGCCGCCGCCTACCCCGGCACTCTCCCCGGCTGGATCACCGAGGCGCTGGACGTCATGCGCCTCAACGGCATCCCCGGCACCTACGAGGGGCTGCACCGCAACATCATGCGCGAGTCCAGCGGCAACCCGCTGGCCGTCAACAACTGGGACATCAACGCGGTCAACGGCACCCCGTCCAAGGGCCTGCTCCAGGTGATCGACCCGACGTTCCGCGCCTACTGGGTCCCCGGCACCCCGAACGACCCCTTCCACCCGGTCGCCAATATCGTCGCCGCCGCGAACTACGCCGCCGACCGCTACGGCTCCATCGACAACGTCTTCGGCCCCTACTGAGCCGACTGACCTGCCTCTCGAACACCAACGCCCGCGCCTTCCAGAAGCTCTTCTTCGCCAATAACTTCTCCGCCCGCT
>NZ_JBSFNQ010000112.1:0-19868 GCF_053981115.1 Streptomyces sp. NPDC003691
GTCTCGAACGGCAGGAAGTCGAGCGCGAGGCGGCGGAAGATGTAGTCGACGATCGACTGAGCCATCCGCACGTCCGGGCCGCCGCGCACCCGGGCCGCCGCCGAGCACGGCCCACCGCCGGAACCGCAGTCAGCAGCCGCCGTCCAGCCACTCCCGGCGGCGCAGTTCGGCGACGAAGCGGCCGTACGCGTCCTCCAGGGCGGCGCGTTCGGCGGGGACCGGGTCGGTCTGCGCCGGGGCCCCGGTACCGCCGGTCATGGCCGCGGCGGCTTCGGCGAGGGACGGGTGAAGCGTGCCCGACGCCGCGAGGAGGGCGGCACCGAAGGCCGTCTCCGCCCTGCGGGCGACCCGGACCGGCCGGTCGAGCACGGTCGCCCGGATCGCGGTCCACACCGGGCTGCGGCTGCCGCCGCCCGCCGCGTACAGGGGCCCGGAGACCGGGACGCCCAGGCTCCGGACCCGCTCCACCGCCAGCCGTTCCACGAAGGCGACGCCCTCCAGGACGGCCCGGTGCGCGTCGGCGTCGTCCTCGGGCCGGCCCAGGGCGAATCCGCGTGCCGCGGCGGCGACGAAGGGGAACCGCTCCCCCTCGCGGCGCAGCGGATAGCGGACGTACGAGGCGGGGCCGCGCTCACCGGCGGCCCGGTCCAGGGCGGCGACCCGCGGCGCGGGCAGCCCGGCGAGGGACTCCCCGCCGGTGTTGGACGCGCCGCCGGGCAGCCACCAGCCGTCGGGGTGCCGGTGGCTGTAGAGCGCGCCGGCCGGATCGCGTACCAGCCCGGCGGAGACCCCTTTGAGGACGTACGTCGTGCCGAGGACGCCGACGAACTGCCCCGGGGCGACCGCGCCGGTGGCGAGCTGCCCGGCGCAGCCGTCGGTCATCCCGAGCCGTACGGAACAGCCGGCCGGCAGTCCGGTGGCCGCGGCCGCCGCGGGCCCGACCGTCCCGGCCTCCGTCCCCGGCGCGCCCACCTCCGGCAACAGGGCGACGGGGAGGCCGAGGGCGGTGAAGACCTCGTCGGCCCACCGCCCGGCGCGCGGGTCGTAGCCGGTCTTGAGCGCATGGCTCCAGTCGGCCGGGACGGGGCCGCCGGTCAGGGCGCGGCCGATGACCTCGGGGGTGTGCAGGACCGCGCGCAGTCCGGGGCCGTGGGCGCGCAGACACCAGACCGCCCGCCCCAGGGCCGCGGTGGGTCCCACGGTCAGGCCGAGGGCGTCCCAGCGGGCGGCGCCGAGCCGCTGCGCCTCGGCGTTGGTGTCCGCGGCACGCCGGTCGTCGTACATCAGGGCGGGGCCCAGCAGGCGGCCGCCGGGCCCGGCCGGGACGATGGTGCCGGAGGTCGCGGAGACCGCGACCGCGGCCACCTCCCGGCCGCGGAGCGGCAGTCCGCCGGTGATCCGGCGGAGGGCGGCGGCGACCGCGGGCCACCAGGCGGCGGCGTCCTGCTCGCTGGTGCCGCCGGGGCCGCGGACCGGCTCGGGCAGCGGTTCCCTCGCCTCGCCGTGCACCCGGCCCCGTTCGTCGGCGCAGAGCGCCCGGACCGCGGCGGTGGCCACATCGACGCCGATCACGACCGGGCGGCTGCTCATGGGGAGGGGTCCTTTCGGCAGGCGGGCAACGGGTACGGCGGGGTGGTGCGGGAGCCGTGGGTACGGACGCGGCGGCGCGACCGGGCAGGGCCGGTGCGGCGGCCCGCCGGGTCCGCTCCCGGCCGGGCGCCCCGCCGGAGGGGGCGGACCGGACCGGCCGGACCCGCCCGGCACGGCGGCCCGGCGCACCGCCGGGACGGCGGGCTCCCCGCCGGGGGGCGAACCGGACCGGTACGGCGGGCCCGGCGCACCGCCGGGACGGCGCCACCCGGATCACCCGATGTTCCCCGCCGTGTTCCCCGCCGTGTGGAATGCACACCTGATCCATCATCACGGCGCCGCCCCGGTGCATGCCCGTGTCCGGGGCTCGGCGCCGCCGGGGGGCCCGAGGCTCGCGGCGCGCCGGGGGCCGGCCCGGCGGGGTGTCAGCCGGTGACCGGGACCACCGTGACCTCGGTGTGCTCGCGCATCCCGGCCAGCAGTACGGGGTCCGCCCCGCCGTCGACGATCAACTCGTCGAGACCGGAGACCGGGGCGATGCGGTGCAGCGCGGTGCGCGCGGTCTTGGTGTGGTCCACGAGCATCAGTTTCCGGGCGGCCGAGCCGAGCATCGCGCGTTTGACCAGGACCACGTCCTGTTCCCGGTGGTACGCCGTCCGGGTGTCGACCGCGGAGGCGGAGAGCGCGACCAGGTCCACCGAGAGCGCCTCTATCGCCTCCACGCAGGGTATGCCGAGGAAGGACTCGTGGGTGCGGGAGTACTCGCCGCCCAGGGCGATCAGCCGGACGCCGTCCCGTTCGGCGAAGACGTCCATCACCCGGCGGGCGTTGGTGACCACCGTCAGCGGCGCGAGCCCGGCCAGGTGCCCGGCCATGGCCAGAACCGTGGTGGAGTCGTCGAGCATCACCGACATCCCGGGCTCGACCCGGGCGGCCGCGGCGCGCGCCACCGCCTCCTTCTCCGCCGTGTTCACCCCGAGCCGGTAGCCGAGACCGGTTTCGAGGACCGCGGACGGCAGGGCGGAGGCCCCGCCGCGGAACCGCCGCAGCACTCCCCGGCGTTCGAGATCGTCGAGGTCGCGGTGGACGGTCATCGGGCTCACGCCCGTCAGCGCGGCGAGGGCGGTGCCCGTCGCGGTGCCCTGCTCCGTCACATACGCGGCGATGCGGCGTCTGCGCTCCTCGGCGGGTGTTCCGGTGGTTCCCGTCATGGGTGTGGGTCTCTCCGTGGCTCGGGTGGCGGGGCGGGGCGGCCGCCGGAGCGGGCCCCGCGTAGGACGGTCAGGACCGTCAGGACGCGGTGGGGACGTTCAGCGAGTACAGCGCGGCCCCGGCGGCCGAACACCGGATCTCGGTCACGGCGCCGTTGTCGAGCCTCGGGAAGAGGTGCCGGTAGCGCCCGAGGGGCAGCCCCAGCAGCGCGCACAGGGCCACCCGCAGCAGGGTGCTGTGGGCCACGACCAGGACCGTGCCGTCCGGGTGGCGCTCCGCCAGGGCGCGCAGGGCCCCGGTCGCGCGGGCGGCCGCGGCGGGGAGGGGCTCCGAGCCGGGGAAACCGCCGGTGCCGGCGTCCTCGCGGAACCTCCGTACCGCCTCCGGGTCCTCGGCGGCCATCTCCCGGATGGTCCGGCCCTCGCCCCAGCCGAAGTCGATCTCCCGCAGCTCTTCGACGATCTCGGTGCGCAGGCCGAGGGCGCCGGCGGCGGGTGCCGCGGTGAGCCGGGCGCGGCCGAGCGGGGAGGCGGCCACCGCGTCCACCCCGGCCCGTACGGCCCACCTCCCCAGGGCGGCGCCCTGGTCGAGGCCCCTGGGGGTGAGGGCGACGTCCGTCACCCCGGCATAGCGGTTCTCCGCGTGCCACTCGGTCTCACCGTGCCGGACGAGCAGCAGGCGGGAGTTCATCGGGGCGCTCCTCGGTCGTCTTGTGCCCGGCGAGGGCATCTCGTGCCCGGCCGCGGCGGCCGGGGTCGTTGCCGCCTCACATCAGCGCTGTTAAATTTAACAGACGATCCATCAACCGGTCCCGGCCCGGCCGGGGTCACGGTCCCTCAGCCTCGTTCCGCTCCGCCCTGTCCCTGCCGAAGGAACGGCCCGCCATGCGCATCCTCGCCGCCGGTGACCACTTCGTCCGCCCCGAGCTGATCCGTACCGCCGTCTCCCGGGAGCTGGCCGGAGGCGGCGGTCCGGACCCGGACTTCGCCGAACTCACCCTGCCGTGGCCCCATGAACCGTTCGGGTCCGTCGGCGGGGTGCGCGAGGCGAGCGGTACGGAGGAGGAGCTGATCGCGGCCCTCGCGGGGGCGGCGGTCTGTGTGACCCAGCTCGCGCCGTTCACCGGGCGGGTGTTCGCGGCCGCGCCCGGGCTGCGGCTGGTCGCGGTCTCCCGGGGCGGCCCGGTCAACGTCGACCTCGCCGCCGCCACCCGGCACGGGGTCGCGGTCAGTTTCGCGCCCGGCCGCAACGCCCCGGCGGCCGCGGAGTTCGCGGTGGGCCTGATGCTGGCCGCGCTGCGCCGGATCAGCGCGGCGGACGCCGGGCTGAAGGCAGGCAGGTGGCGGGGCGATCTCTACGCGTACGAGGAGGGCGGCGGCGAACTCGCGGGTGCCACGGTCGGTCTCGTCGGCTACGGCGCCATCGGCCGGATCGTGGCCCGGGTGCTGCTGGCGTTCGGTGCCCGGGTGCTGGTCGCCGATCCGTATACGGACCCGGTCGCCGCCGCGGCCGACGGAGTGGAGCCGGTCGGGCTGGACGAACTGCTGCGCGGCAGCTCCGTGGTGAGTCTGCACGCCCGGCTCACCCCCGAGACCCGCCATCTGATCGACGCCAGGCGGCTCGGTCTGCTGCCGCACGGCGCCGTCCTGGTGAACTCGGCCCGCGGCGGTCTGCTGGACCACGGACCGCTGCCGGACCTGCTGCGCAGCGGCCGGCTGGGCGCCCTCGCCCTCGATGTGTACGACGACGAACCGCCGCCCGCCGACTGGCCGCTGCACGGCGTCCCGAACGTCGTCACCACCCCCCATCTGGCGGGCGCCACCAAGCAGACGGCCCACCGGGCCGCTTCGATCACGGCGGCCGAGGTCGGCCGGTTCACCCGGGGTGAACCCCTGGCCCATCCCGCCAATCCCGAGGTGCTCGTGGCGGACCGGTCATGAGCCGGGCGGTCCGTTCCCTCCGCGGAGAAGGAGGAGAAGGAGCGGACGGCGGCCGGTCCGGTGGCCGGTCCCAGCCCGTCGAGCCCGCCGTGCGCGGCGGGTTCCACGAAGGGGGCTCGCGGTGAGCGTGGTCCTCGGTGTCGACATCGGCACTTCGGTCACCAAGGCCGTCCTCTTCGACGAGGAGGGCACTCCCCTGGCGTCGGCGGCCCGCCGCTCCCGGCTGGACCGGCTGCCCGGGGGCCGGGTCGAGCAGGATCCCGGCGACGTTCTGGAGAGCGTCTGTTCGGTGGTACGGGAGGTGGCGTCGGCCGCCGGGCGCCCGCCGGAGGCCCTGGCCCTGACCGGCCAGGGCGACGGGCTCTGGCTGCGGGACGCGGCGGGCCGGCCGGTGCGCCCGGCGATCTCCTGGCTGGACGCGCGCGCTTCGGACGTGGTGACGCGCTGGCTGGCGGACGGCACGATCCGCCGGGCCTACGCCTACACCGGCTCCGGGATGTTCCCCGGCTGTCACGGCCCCCTGCTGCGCTGGCTCCGGGAGCACGAGCCCGAGAGCCTCGACCGGGCCGCCACCGCGGGGTACTGCGTGGACACCGTCGCCGAGCAGCTGACCGGCCGGGTCTGTCTGGACGCCTCCGACGCCACCCTCCCCTTCCTCGACCCGCGCACCCGGACGTACGCCCCGGACGCCCTGGCCCTGTGCGGGGTCGCGGAGCAGGCGGCGCTGCTGCCGGAGCCCGCCGCGCCGGGCACGGTCCTCGGGCTGGACGCCCGGGGCGCCGCGCTGCTCGGGCTCGCCGAGGGGCTGCCCGTCGTGGCGGGCCCCTACGATCTGCCGGCCTGTGCGGTCGGCAGCGGGGTGCGGGAGCCCGGGGACGGACTGCTGATCCTGGGCACCACGCTGGCCAGTCAGGTGCTGACCGACCGGGTCGACCTGGACCCGGCGGCGGAGCCCGCCGGAATGTGGCTCTGCACCCCGGCCCCCGGCCGCTGGCTGCGGGCCATGCCCGCGATGGTCGGTACGGCGGCCCTGGAGTGGGTGCTCGCCCTGGTCGGCGCGGACACCGGCGCGGTGGACGCCCTGCTGGCCGCGAGCCCGCCCGGGGCCCGGGGGGTGCGTGCCCTGCCGTTCCTCTCGGAGGCGGGTGAGCGGGCCCCCTTCGTGGAACCCGCCGCGCACGGCAGGCTCGACGGGCTGAGCCTGGCCACCGGCCCGGCCGACGCGGTCCGCGCGGTCTGCGAGGCGATCGCCTACGCCGCCCGGCACTGTCTGGAGACCGCGGGCCTCCGCGGCACCCTCGCGCTCTGCGGCGGCGGTACCCGCTCGGTGATGTGGGCCCAGCTCATCGCCGATGTCCTGGGCCGGCCGGTCCGGATCCCCCTGGCGGAGGAGGTGGGCGCGCTGGGGGCGGCGGCCGTCGCCCGCAGCGCGCTCGGCGGGCCCGCCCCGGCCCCGGTGTTCTCCGGCGCCCCGCCGTCCCGGCACCGGACGGTCGAGCCGCGCCCCGCGGTCCGGGCCCGGTACGAGGAGGGGTACGCCGCCTACCGCGCCGAACTCGCCCGGGTCCGCGCGCGCTGGAGCGAGAACGGGGCCGGGGGGCACTGACCCCGGCGGACATTGCTCCGGCGGGCGGCGGTCCTCAGGGGGCCTGGCTCCACGGGACGGACGCGTCACGGGACGGCAGGCCCACCGGGGGAACACCTCCCGCGGGCCGCCGAGACCACCGAATGGACGCCCCGCGGGGGTGCGGCGCCCACGCGGGCTGCGGGCGGGGCCGCCCGGCGGAGGCGCCGAGGGCCGTCCCACCCCGCCCGGCGGCCCCTCGCGCTCCTCCCCCGGTCACCTCTCCGCTCTCGGCACGCCGAGCCGGTCCCTCCCGGGCCCGGGAGGGTGCGCGGGGCCGGTCCCCCGGTCCCGGGCCGGTGTCCCCGGCGGGCGCCCTCCCCGGCATTCGGGCGATCCCCGGGGCCCGCTCTGCTGAATCCCGGCGCCGCGGGCCGGTCCGGGTTCGCCCGCGGGGTACCCCTTCCGGCGGTGGCACCGGACGCGGCGCCCGGCGGGCCCGCGCCCGGCCGGAGCCGTACCCCGGCCCCGCCGTCCGTCCGCCGCCCCGCCCCTTCGCGATTCATGACCCCGCTCGTGCCCCCGGAGGATCGATGCGCCTGCCCGTACGCTTCGGACTCGTCGTCCTGCTCGCCCTGGCCCTCGCCGCCCCGGCGCTGCCGGCGGTCCACGGCACGGCCCGGGCCCAGGAACCCGCGGCCCGGGCCCCCGCCCGGGCGCTGCCCGCCGTGATCGACGGCGGGGCCTGGCGGTCCGGTCATCTCCAGGGGACCGCGCTGGACGCCGCCCGCGGCTTCATGTACTTCTCGTACACCGACCGGCTGGTGAAGACGGATCTCGCCGGGCGGCCGGTCGGTTCGGTCACCGGGGTGCCCGGCCATCTGGGGGACCTGGACGTCCACCCCGGCGACGGGCGGGTCTACGGGTCCCTGGAGTACAAGCGGGCGGGCGCGTTCTACGTCGCCGTCTTCGACACCGCCCGGATCACCCGGATGAACATGGACGCCCGGACCTCCGGGGTGCTGACGACCGTTCATCTGCGGCAGGTCGCCGACGACTACGGCGCCGATATGAACGGGGACGGCGTCTTCGACGGCGACACCGCCGCCGGCGCCGACCACCGGTACGGCACCAGCGGTATCGACGGGCTCTCGTTCGGTCCGGCGTTCGGGGCCGACGGCGGCGGCCTCCGGCTCACCGTGGCCTACGGGATCTACTCCCACCCGGGCCGGGCGGACAACGACCACCAGATCCTGCTCCAGTACGACATCGCCGACTGGGCCCGGCACCTGCGGCCGCTGGACCCGGCCGCTCCGCACCGCTCCGGCCCGGCCTCGTACGACGGCCGGTTCTTCGTGTACACCGGCAATACGGTGTACGGGGTGCAGAACCTGGCCTGGGACCCCGCGAGCCGGAACTGGCTGCTGGCCGTCTACCGCGGAAAGAAACCCGGCTTCCCCAACTACAGCCTCTTCGCCGTCGACGGGGACGCGCTTCCCCGGCCGGGCCTGATCCGCGGTCAGCCGCGGCCGGAGACCGGCCGGCTGCTCTCCCTTGCACCGAGCGGGGCACTCCATCTGCCGACCCGGCTGTACGGCCATTTCGGCGCGGGGCAGTACGGTCTCGTCCCCGTGGGCGACGGCACCCACTACGTCGCCGAGGCGGGGACCAGGACCGCGGGCGGGGTCACACTCCGGACGGGGCGTGCGGTGCTGCATCGCTGGACGGGTGCGGTGAATCCGTTCGAGCCGGTGACCCGGGCCGCCCGGCGCTGACCGGGGGGACGTGCCGCAGCAGGGCCAGTACCAGGGCGGCGGTGAGCAGGGCGAGGCCCGCGCTGAGGACCGCCGCCCACTGGAGGCCGTCGGTGAAGGCCGCCCGCGCGCCGGCGGCCAGGGCATCCCCGCCGCCGGGGATCCGTTCGGCGAGGGCCAGGGCCGCACCGAGGGTGTCGCGGGCCCCCTCCGGGGCGTCCTCGGGAAGACCCGCGCGGTAGACGGCGGCCGCCGCGCTGCCGGTGACCGCGATACCGAGGGCCAGCCCGAGGTCGTACGCGGTCTGACCGGCGGCGGCCGCGGCGCCCGCCTTCTCCGGGGGTGCCGCGCCCACGGCCAGGGTCGTGCCGAGGACGCTGATCGGCGCCACCCCGGACATGATCACCGCAAGGCCGAGGGAGGCCGGGAGAACACCCTCCGCGACGGCGAGCACGGTATAGCCGCCGAGGGCCGTCAGCAGTCCGCCGGCGATCACGGTGGCGGGGCGGAACCGGCGGGTCAGTACGGGGGTGAGCTGGGAGCCCACGACCAGTCCGGCGGCCCCGGGCACCAGCCACAGCCCGGCCGCGAGCGGTGAGAGCCCCGCCACGGCCTGGAGGTACTGGGGCACCAGATACTCGACGCCGTTGAGCGCGGTCATCCCGAGCAGCAGCGCCAGCAGGGCGCCGGTGAAGGCACGGTCCCGGAAGAGCCGCAGGTCGAGCAGCGGGTGCACGAGCCGCCGCTGACGGCGGACGAACGCCACCGCGAAGGCGGTTCCGGCGGCGAGCGCGCCCGCCGTCCCGGGTCCGGGACCGTGTCCCGCGCCGTCCTTGACCGCGTAGATCAGCGGCAGCACGGCGAGCAGGAAGAGAGCCACGCTCACCAGGTCGAGGCGTCCGGCGCGCGGATCCCGGTACTCGGGCAGCAGGGTCCGGGCGAGCAGCAGGACCGGCAGCATCACGGGCACGCCGATCAGGAAGACGGACCCCCACCACCAGCGGTCCAGCAGGACACCGCCGACGACCGGCCCGGCGGCCAGGCCGACCGAGAGGGCGGTCACCCACATGGCGACGGCCGTGGCCCGCTGCCGGGCGTCGGTGAACATATGGCTGATCAGGGCGAGGGTGGACGGGAGGACGGCGGCCCCGGCGATACCCAGCAGGGCCCGGGCCAGGATCAGCATCAGGGGGCCGGTGGCGTAGGCGGCGAGCAGCGAGGCGGCGGCGAATCCGGCGGAACCGTACAGCAGTAGTCTGCGGCGGCCGATGCGGTCGCCGAGGGTTCCCATCACGACGAGGGTGCCGGCGGTGAGGAAGCCGTAGATATCGGTGATCCAGAGGAGTTCGCCGCCGGTGGGGCGGAGGTCTGCGGCGAGGAAAGGGGTGGCCAGCCAGAGGACACCGAGGTCGGCGGTCATCAGGGTGACGGGCAGCAGCAGGACGGCGAGACCGAGCCAGGGGCGGCGGACGGTTCCGGCGCGGGCGGGGGTGACCGGGGGGCTCATGCGGGGACCTTCGTTCCGTGGTGGCGGGGCCGGGCCGGTGGTCCGGCCGGGGCGGCGGGGCCGGGGAGTACGGCGGCCTCCGCCCGGTCGAGGAGGGCGAGGACGTGGGCGGGGCGCCGGTGTGCGGGGACGCCGGAGAGTTCGGTGCCGTACAGCAGCCGGACCGTGGCGTCCTCGATACCGCAGAAGCCGGAGACTCCCACCCTCAACTGGAGGTCGAGGGCCGCGCCGAGGCCGCTGGCCGCGTACTCCCCGGCTCCGCTCCCGGCCAGGCCCAGCCAGACCATCCGCTTTCCGGCCAGCCGGGGGCTGGAGCGGCCGTAGGCGAATCCGTAGTTCCAGACCCGGTCGATCCACCCTTTGAGGACGGCCGGTACCGAGTACCACCAGACCGGGAAGACGACGACGATCTCGTCGGCCGCGGCGATCCGGTCCATCTGGGCCAGGACCTCGGGCGAGTACCGCTTCTCGCGGTTCTCCCAGTCGGGTTCGTCGGCGGGGCCGAGCCGGGGGTCGAAGCCCTCCGCGTAGAGATCGAGGAGATCCACGGTGGCGCCGTCCCCGGTGAGCCGGTCCCGGAGCCGCGCGGCGGTGCGCGCGGTCAGGGAGTCCGGCCGGGGGTGGGCGACGACCAGGAGCGTGTGCCGGGGCGCGGTGCGGGGCCCGGCGGCCCGCGGGTCAGATGCCAAGGCCGGACCCGCCGCTGACGTCGAGGTTCTGTCCGGTGACCCAGCGGCCGTCGGGCGAGGCGAGGAAGGCCACTGCGTCGGCGACGTCCTCGGGCTGCCCCACCCGGTCGAAGACGGAGAAGGCGGCGGCCGCGGCCTTGGCCGCGGGGTCGGCCATCCAGGGGTGGATATCGGTCTCGATGGTGCCCGGGGATACGGCGTTGACGGTGATGCCGCGCGGCCCGAGGGTCTGCGCCAGGGTGAGGGTGAGCACTTCGAGGGCGCCCTTGGAGGCCGCGTAGGCCGTCATGCCGGGGAAGGCGACCTTGGTGACGCCGGAGGAGACGTTGATGATCCGGCCGCCGTCGCGGAGCCTGCTCAGGCCCTTCTGGACGATGAAGAACGGGGCCTTGGCGTTGACCGCGAAGATCCGGTCGTAGTCGGCCTCGGTGACCTGGTCGATGGTGCCGGGTCCGGCGACGCCCGCATTGTTGACGAGGATGTCGAGGCCGTCGGCGTGTTCGTCGAACGCGGTCCACAGGGCCTCGGCGTCGCCGGGGACGCCGAACTCGGTACGGAGGGTGAAGCCGCTGCCGCCCGCTTTCCCGACGGCGGCGAGGGTCTTCGCGGCGGCGGTGGCGTCGGCGGCGTAGTGGATGCCGACCCGGGCGCCCTCGGCGGCCAGGCGGATCGCGACGGCCCGTCCGATGCCCCGGCCGGCACCGGTGACGAGAGCGGTCTTTCCCTGGAGACGCTGCATGGTTCGGTCCTTCTTTCCGATCGGTTCCTCCGGCCTCTGCCGCGGGTGCGGCGGCCGGTGGGAAAGAGAGTGCGCCGCGGGTGTTCGGGTCCGGCTCGGAAAGTGTTCGGGCCGGGTTCGGGGGGCCGGGCCCGCCCGGACGGGCGTGATCACCAGGGGTGTGGCAGGGTGCCGGAGGCGGCGGCGGGGTCCGGGGACCGAGGGGGAACTTCCTTCTGGTCGGGCCGGATCCGTGAGCCCGGCAGGATCCGGAAGAGACGACCGACCGGAAGAGACGACCGAGGGGAAGGGGCGCTTCGTGCACGGGGGACGGGACCGGGAACACGGCGGCGGGGCGCGGGGGCCGGGGGACGGCGGGGACGGGACGGCGGCGGGATCCGGCGGGTACCGCGAGCACCGTGGTGACGGCGGTAGGGCGGTCGGGGGGATCGGTTTCGGGATCCTCGGCGAGGTCGTCGTCCGGGGGGCCGGCGGGGTGCCGGTCCGGGTGCCGGAGCTGAAGGTCCGTACCCTGCTCGCCGCCCTGCTCGCCGATCCGGGGCGGCCGGTGGCGGCGCACCGGCTGATCGACGCCCTGTGGGGCGACGAGACACCGGGCCGTCCGCAGCGGGCGCTCCAGGCGAAGGTCTCGCAACTGCGCCGGGTGCTGGAGGAGGCGGCGCCCGGCGGCCGCGCGCTGGTGGTCTCCCGGGCGCCCGGCTACCAGCTCGTACCGGGTGAGGGCGCGCTGGACGCCCTGGAGTTCCGCACCCTCGCGGCGCGGGCCCGCCGGACCCCCGATCCCGCCGTACGGGCCGGGCTGTTGGAGCGGGCACTGGGGATCTGGCGCGGGCCCGCCTTCGCGGACTTCGCCGACGCTCCGTTCGCGCGGGCCGCGGCCGCCCGCTGGGAGGAGGAGCGGCTGGTCGTCGTGGAGGACCGGGCCGAGGCCCGGCTGGCACTCGGGGACCATGCGGCGCTCGCCGCGGAGCTGGCCGGGTGGGCGACGGCCCATCCGCTGCGCGAACGGCTGCGCGCGGCACAGTTCCGGGCCCTGTACGGGAGCGGGCGGCAGGCGGAGGCGCTGGCGGGGTACGCGTCACTGCGCCGGGCGCTCGCGGACCGGCTGGGGGTGGACCCGGGCCCGGAGCTGGCCGCCCTGCACGGCGCGATGCTGCGCCGCGATCCGGCACTCGGCGTTCCGGTGGTTCCGGCGGCCGCGGCCGGGGCGGTACGGGAGGAGGAGGCGCCGACCGCCGTCCCGGTTCCGCCGCGGCTCGCCCCGGCGGGGGAACTGGTCGGCCGTACGGAGGCGGTGGCCGGGGTCGCCGGGCTGCTGGAGTCCCGGCGGCTGGTGACGCTCACCGGTCCGGGCGGGGTCGGCAAGACCCGGCTGGCGCTGGTGGTGGCCGACCGGGTCGCGGACCGGTTCCCCGACGGGGTGCGGCTCGTGGAGCTGGCGGGCGCGGGCGGTGAACCGGCCGAGGTGGTGGCGGCGCGGCTGGGGCTGCGGGACGACGGGGTGTGGGGGGTGCGCGCCCCGGCCCCGCCGGCCGAGCGGCTGGCCGCGGCGCTCGCCGGCCGGCGGATGCTGCTGCTCCTCGACAACTGCGAGCATGTGGTGGACCGGGCCGCGGCGCTGGTCGAGCTGCTGCTTCGGCGGGCTCCGGGGCTGGTGGTGCTGGTGACCAGTCAGGAGCCCCTGGCGCTGGCCCCGGAGACGCTGTGGCCGGTACCGCCGCTCGCCCCGGACGCGGCGGTGCGGCTGTTCGAGGAGCGGGCCGCGGCGGGGGGCTCCCCGGGGTTCCGGGTGGACGACGGCAACCGGGCTGCGGTGGCGGCCGTGGTCCGCAGGCTGGACGGGCTGCCGCTGGCGGTGGAGCTGGCGGCGAACCGGGTCAGGACGCTGGGCGTGCACCGGCTGCCGGGCCTCCTCGACGACCGGTTCCGGGTGCTGAGCGCGGGCCGCCGGGACGCTCCGGCGCGCCAGCAGACGCTCCGGGCGGTGATCGACTGGAGCTGGGAGCTGCTGAGCGACGCGGAGCGGGTGGTGCTGCGGCGGCTGGCACCGCACGCCGACGGGTACACGCCCGAGGCGGCCGAGGCGGTCTGCGCGGGCGACGGGATCGACGGGGCGGACGTACTCGGCCTGCTGGCCGGGCTGGTGGACCGGTCCCTGGTGCAGATGGTGGGGGACGGGGAGCGTTACCGGCTGCTGGAGTCGGTGGCCGCGTACTGCCTGGAACGGCTGCGGGAGTCGGGTGAGCTGGCGGCCGTACGGACCCGGCACCTCGACCACGACGTCCGGTTCGCCGAATCGGCCGCGGCGGGGCTGCGCGGGCCCGGCCAGTGGGAGCTGCTGGCCGCGCTGGACGCGGAGAACGCCAATCTCCGCTGGGCCGTCGAGACCGCCGGGGCCTGCGGGGACACCGACCGGGCGCTGCAGATCGCCACCGCGCTGACCTGGTACCGGGTGTTGCGGGGACGGCTCGGGGAGGCCCGCGGGGCACTGTCGGCGGTACGGGAGCTGCCGGGCGGTTCGCCGGTGCTGCGGGCCCGTGCCCTGGTCGACCGGGCCGCCGTGACGATCATGGCCGGGGAGAGCGGGAACCGGGCCGGACTGATCGCCGCGGCACTGGCGGAGACCGCGGCCGCGGCGGGCGGTGAAGGCCCCGGGCAGCAGGCGGCGCCCCCTGAGGGCGCGGCGGGCGCGGGGGGCCGCGGGCAGCAGGCGGGGCACACTGACGGGGCGCCGGGCGGCGGTAACCGCGAGTGGGGGACGGCGGGCGCGATGAGCGCGGCGGACACGGCGGGCCGCAGGGAACAGGCGGTGGACGGGGACGGGGCGCCGGGCGCCGGGGAGCGCGGCCGCCCGTCGGCGCACCCGGACACCGGGAACCGCGGGCCGGGGACGGCGTACGCGGACCGGGCGGCGGCGGGCGCGGAGCTGACCCGGGCACGCTGGCTGCTCGGCCATGCGCTGCACGGTACGGGCGATCTGACGGCGGGCGAGGCGCTCACCGGTCCGGCCCTGGACGGCTTCCGGCGGCTGGGCGACCGCTGGGGAGAGGCGGCGGCGCTGGCGGACCGGGCGGTCCAGCGGCTGCTGCGGGGCGGGCTCGCGGACGCCCGGGCGGACGCGCTGCGCGCCGTGGAGCTGTTCGACGCGGCCGGTGACGTCTGCGCGAAGCTGTGGCTGGTCTTTCCGCTCACCTCGGTCGCCGAGATCCACGGGGACTACGCGGCCGCCCGGCGGCTGCGGGAGGAGGGGCTGGCGACGGCCCGGCGGTTCGGGCTGTCGACGCAGATCCCCGAACTGCTGTCCGGTCTGGGCCGGATCGCGCTGCTGGCGGGGGACTATGCGGCCGCCCGCGACCACCACGAGGAGGCGCTGCGGGCGTCGGCGGCGCTGGACTTCCGCTCCGGGGAGATCAACGCGCTGATCGGGCTGGGTCTCGGGGCCCGCCGGGAAGGGGATCCGGCGGCCGCCGGGCGCCATCTGCGGGAGGTCCTCGAGTGGCACCGGGAGGTCGGTCTGGAGGGCGGCAATGCGCTGATCCTGGCGGAGCTGGGGTTTCTGGCGTCGGCGGCGGGCGAGCCGGCGGAGGCGCTGCGGCTCCAGGCGGAGGGGTACGCGGCGGCCGTGTCGACCGGGGATCCCCGGGCGGTCGCGCTGGCGCTGGAGGGTTTCGCGGACGCCCTGGCGGCGGACCGCGGTGCCGCCGCGGCCCTGCTGCTGGGCTGCGCGGACGCGGCCAGGAGGGGCGCGGGGGCGCCGCTGGCGACGGCCGAGCGGGGGGATGTGGACCGGGTGGCGGCCGCGGTGCGCGGGACGCTGGGGGACGCGGCGTTCGCGGCGGCGTTCGCCCGGGGCGCGGGCCTCGCCGCGGAGTCGGCGCTCACGGCGGCCGGGGTGGTGGTGTGAGCGGCGGGCCGGTTCCGGCCCCGGCGGTCCGTCGACACTTCGCCGACAGTGTCGTCCGTCCGCCGGGGCCGGTCCGGGTCAGACCGCGGTGCGCCGGACCACGGAGGGGTCGAGCACGACGACCGGGTTGGGCAGGTTGGCGGGGTTCTCGTTGAGGAACCCGGACACGGTCCCTTCGAGGAAGCCGCCGCTGACGGTGACGGTGGGGGCGTGCCCGATGCGGATGCCGTAGTCCGGGGAGACCCGGTCGGGGGCGCTCGCGCCGCGGTCGTTCTTTCCGGTGACGGCGACGAAGCCGCTGACGATCACCGGCGGATGGGGGGCGGTCGTCTCGCCCAGCACCCGCAGTCCGGCGGCCCTGTCGGTGGTGTCCCCGAGCCGTCCGTCGCGGCGGGCGTAGCAGCCGGAGAGCAGGATCGGCCGGTTGGCCGCGCCCTTGGCGGTGAGATGCCAGCCGTCGCCGCCGTTGCGGTCGGTGGAGCAGGCGTTGTAGACGATGCCGTCGCTGTAGCGCTGGACACGGAAGCCGTGGGAGCGATTGAAGACGCTGCGGCAGTTGGTGTACGTGGTGTCGCCCGGGGCGGTGTGGAAGTAGCCGGTGCTGCACTCGCCCGCCAGGCAGTCGGTCAGCTGGGCGTCGGTGAGGCTGTCGAGGTGGAAGCCGTTGCTGGGGGTGGTCGCGTTGGCGTCCTTGATGTTCCAGCAGGTGACCTCGGTGAGCCGCCAGCCCTTGGCGAAGTAGGTGTTGCCGTCGGCCCGGACGTGCGGCTTGGTGTGGATCGCGTGTCCGTAGAACTGCCAGAAGGTACAGCCCTCGATGCGCAGGTCACGGGCGACGCCCTCGGCGAGGAGTCCGCCGACGCCCGCCAGGGAGACCCCGTTGAACGCGAGGTCCACCAGCCGGATCCCGTCGGGGTCCGTGGTCATCGGGGCGCGGCCCGGTACACCCTTCTCCCGGTCCGGTATGTGGATGAGGACCTCGCCGGTGAACTGTCCGCCGGACATGGGCTTGATACAGGAGGGGGCCGCGGTCTCGTAGGGCCAGCGGCCGGCGTGGGCTCCGCGGACGGTGATATTGGGCTTGGAGAGCACCAGGGTCTGTTTGGTCTTGTACTTCCCCAGCGGCAGATAGACCGTGCCGCCTTCCGGGCAGGCGTCGAAGGCCGCCTGGAGCGCCGGGCCGTCGTCGGCGACGTCGTCGCCCTTGGCGTGGTACGGCGCCTCGGTCACATCGATCCAGCCGCGCCCGCTGCCGGGCGAACCGGCCGCGCCGACCGGTCCGGCGGCGTGCGCGGTGCCCGTGCCGAGGGCGACGGCGGGTACGGCGGCGGCCGTTCCCGCGAAGAGCGCGGTACGGCGGCTGAACCCGCCGTCCCGGGAGTGTGCTGCCCGGTCGTTCTGGGACATCGGTACGGTCTCCTTCTGGTCCTGGGCGCCGGGCGCCGGTCCGCGCGGCCGGGGCATCCGGGCCCGTCGGCCGCCGCCGGTTGATCATGCGGTAAGGCCGGGGGAACAGCCAGCCGTATCCCGTGATGGCCCCGCCCCGGCCCGTCGGAAGCGGTGATCACGGGCGCGCGCCGTCCGATTCCTGCCGACGGCTGCCGGTGCGGGGCCGTCCGTCCGGGGGCACCGGGGCGTACGGGCTCGCCGCGGGAGTGCGCCGCCCCGGGAAACACCGGAGCCCCCGCGGGCGCCCCCCGGACCGTGGTCCGGGAGGCACCGCGCGGGGGCCGGGGTTGCGGGGGTGTCCGGCCGCGGGTCACGGGTCCGGCCGGGGGCCGGTCCCGTGGCCGCGGGCGGGTGTCAGCTCACCCGCAGCAGCCGGTTGGGCGAGCCGGCGCCCGGGTTGGTGACCACGCCGGGGGTCGCGGCCGCCACCAGGGCGGAGCCGACCTGCGCGGGCGGCGCGGCCGGGTTGTTGCCGAGGTGGATCGCCGCGGCGCCCGCGACGTGCGGGGAGGCCATCGACGTACCCGAGATGGTGTTCACGGCCGTGTCACTGGTGTGCCAGGCCGAGGTGATGTTGCTGCCGGGCGCGAAGAGGTCGAGTATCGCGCCGTAGTTGGAGAAGCTGGAGCGGGCGTCCGTGATGGTCGTCGAGCCGACCGTGAGCGCCTCGCCGACGCGCGCCGGGGAGTAGTTGGCGGCGTTGGCGTTGCTGTTGCCCGCGGCGACCGCGGTGGTCACCCCGGAGGCGATGAGCCGGCGCACGGCGGCGTCGATGGTGGCGTTCGCCCCGCCGCCGAGGCTCAGGTTGGCCACGGCGGGCTTGACGGCGTTGCGGGCGACCCAGTCGACCCCCGCGACGACCCCGGCGATGGTGCCGGAGCCGGCGTTGTTGAGGACCCGTACGGCGACGATCCGGGCCCGCTTGGCGACGCCGTAGTTGGTCCCGGCGACCGTACCGGCGACATGGGTGCCGTGGCCGTTGCCGTCCTGGGCGACGTTGTCGTTGTCGACGGCGTCGTAGCCGTTGACCGCCCGGCCGCCGAAGTCGCTGTGGGAGATCCGGACCCCGGTGTCGATGACATAGGCGTGGACGCCCGCGCCGGCCGAGTCGGGGTAGGTGTAGCGCTGGTCCAGCGGCAGCCTCGGCTGGTCGATCCGGTCCAGGCCCCACGAGGGCGGGTTGACCTGGGTCGCCTGGATGCTGACGGTCTGGTCCTGGGCAACGGACGCCACCCGGGAGTCGGCGGCCAGTCTCTTCGCCTGCCGCTCGGAGAGGGTGACCGCGTAGCCGTTGAGGGCCTTGGTGTAGGTGCGCTTGACGACCGCGCCGTACTGCTTGGCGAGCGCGCGGCCCTCGGCCGAGGCCGAACGGACCTGGCCGTCGCGGAGGGTGACGATATAGCTGTTCTTGATCACGCCGGCCGCTCCGGCGTTGGCGATCGTGCCCTCGCGGGCCTCGGGGGCCGCGGTCGCGGGGAGCGCGGAGACGAGGCCGAGGGTCAGAGCGGCCGCGAGGCCGATGCCGAGGGGGGCGAGAGTCCGGCGCGAGCGGCGGTTGTCACGCCGGCCGCCGTACTGCGTCACTGCCATCAGAGGGATCCTCCTCATTGGTGGTGCGCTGGTGGGGGGTGGTGCGGGTGGATCGTTCGTGCGGCTCCACGGATGTGTCACACACCCAGAGGCGTCAGGAGCATGTCAACTCCTGCCGCCAGCACCACACACTGGCGCGACGGCGGCCATTGCACAAGAGGGGACCGGGCCCGAACCCCCGGACACCGGCCCGGCGGAGCCCGCCGGGCCGCTCGCCCTCGGAGTGATCTCCGCAGGCAGACGGGGGTTCAGAAGCGCCGGGACAGCGGAGTGTTACAGCCGTATGGCGTTTTCGTACGGAGGCGGCCGGAGCGGCCGCGCGGTGTCCGGCGGCGGGGCCACCGGGTCGCACCGGGCCGGCGGCATGTCACGGGCGTGGCCGCGGTGGTACACCGCCGCCGGACACCGGCGGCGCACTCGGGCGTCACCAGACGACGGGCAGTTCGCGCAGTCCGTTGACGAGGCGGTCGGTGCGCCAGGCGAGCGCCGAGAGGTCCTTGGCCGGACGCAGGTCCGGGAAGCGGCGCAGCAGCGTACCGATCGCGACCTCCAGTTCGGTGCGGGCCAGGGCGGCGCCCAGGCAGGTGTGCGGGCCGTGGCCGAAGGCGATCTGGCGGCCCGGGGGCCTGCGGATGTCGAACTCGCCGGGGCGGGCGAACCGGGAGGCGTCCAGATTCGCCGCGTACGGCAGGGGCATGACGCCCTCACCCCGGCGGACCGGACGTCCGCCGAGTTCCAGATCCCCCCGGGCGACCAGCACGATGAACAGCATGCTCGACGGCTGGTAGCGCAGGATCTCCTCGACCGCGCCGGGCAGCAGTCCGGGATCGTCGCGCAGCCGGGCGAGCTGCCCGGGGTGGTGGAGCAGCCGCCAGATGCCCGCGCCGATCGCGTTCTCGCTGGTCTCGTGCCCGCCGATCAGCACCGTCCGGGCCAGCCGGACGATCTCCGCGTCGGTGAGCCGGTCGGCGCCCTCCTCCGCGGCCAGCCAGCCGCTGAGCACATCGTCGCCGGGCCGGGCCCGCCGCTCCCCGACCAGGGCGGAGAGATAGCGGTCGAGGCTCCGCAGGGCGTCCGCCCGCAGCTCCGCGCCGGGGCCGGTCATCGTCATCATCCGGTCCGACCAGGTGGCGAACCGGTCCCGGTCCCCCTCCGGTACGCCGAACAGCTCGCAGATCACGGTGATCGGCAGTGGCCGGGCGAGCCCGGCCACCAGATCGGCGGGCGGGCCGGTCGCCGCCACGGCGTCGAGCAGGGTGTCGGTCAGCTCCTGGATCCGGCCGCGCAGCCGGGCCGTCCGGCGGGCGGTGAAGGGCCGCGCGGCCAGCGCCCGGACCTGCGCATGGGGTTCGCCGTCGGACTCCAGGGTCCGCAGACCGTCCGTCCAGCCGCCGAACGGTCCGCCTTCCAGCGTCGGATCGCCCGTCACGGCTTCACGGGAGAGCAGCGGATGGGTGAGCGCGCTCCGCACCTCTTCGTAGCCGGTGACCAGCCAGACCGGCTGGCCGTTGGGGAGCCGTACCCGGGCGACCGGCTCCCCCGGCAGTGGCAGGGGGTCTCCGGTGAACGGTGCGCCCGGGTAGAAGGGCAGGTCGTCGGGGTCCGTGCCGGGTGGAGTGGGGTCGGTTGCGGTCACGATGCGCCTCCTCGGTCCGTACGGTCGGCGGTGGCTGCTCGTTCTCGCGTGCCATTGCAGCACGGGTGTTCCGGAGCCGGACCGGCGGTGCCTGACGGCCCTGCCCGGGCGGATCCGGCATGACCGGTTCCGTACGGTCCGCCCGCGCCCGGGGCGGTACGGCCGGGGGCCTTGGTGTCACCGGAGCGCGGGCGGCGGCGGAGGCGCGGTGCGGCGCGCCGGGGCCGGAGGGGGACATTGTGTGGTGGGAGCGGCTCAACGACTTCTGGATACTGCGGTGGCGCTATCAGCGCC
>NZ_JBSFNQ010000113.1:0-19449 GCF_053981115.1 Streptomyces sp. NPDC003691
AGGCCCACGACCCACCCGAGCCCAGACAAGGCGGGTCACGACCCCACGTAGCAACGGTCACAAGCTTTTCAGCCCCGCCGGCGTTTGAGGCGCAGGAGCGGCCCGCACCTGCGGGCAACACCGCCCCCGGGAGACCTGGGCGCGAGGAACCTCAGCGGGAGGCGCCCCGGCGAGGAACCCGAGCGGGAGGCGCCCCGGGCCCGGGGCTACCCCGGGGGGCCGGGTCTCAGAGGGAGGGGGATCCGGGGGAGAGTTCTCCGTGCATCGCCGCGCGCAGCCGCAACGTGGACACCAGGCGGTGAAACGCCTCGGACCAGTACGTGCCCGCCCCGGGCGACGCGGATTCCGTCTCCGCGGGCGGCCCGGTGAGCAGGTCGAGGCGGCCCGCCTCCTCCGGGTCCAGGCAGCGCTCCGCGAGCCCCATCACCCCGCTGAAGCTCCAGGGGTAGCTGCCCGCCTCACGGGCTATCTCCAGGGCGTCGACGACCGAGTGCCCCAGCGGCTCCGCCCAGGGAACCGCGCAGACGCCCAGCAGTTGGAAGGCGTGCGACAGCCCGTGCGCGGAGACGAAGTCGGCGACCCACAGCGCCCGCTCGGCTTCCGGCAGGGCGGCCAGCAGTTTGGCCCGCTCGGCCACCGACGAGGTGCCGGGGCCCGCCTCCGGGGGGTTGCCGGGCGCGCCGAGGAGCGCCCGGGACCACTCCGGGTCCCGCTGGCGGACCGCCGCCCGGCACCAGGCGGCGTGCAGTTCGTCCGCCCAGCCGTCGGCGACCGGCAGGGCGACGATCTCCTTGGGGGTACGGCGCCCGAGGACTCCGGGCCAGACCGCCAGCGGGGCGGCCTCCACCAACTGCCCGAGCCACCAGGCGCGCTTGCCCTTGCCGGTCGGCGGGGTGGGCACGACGCCGTCGCGCTGCATTCCGTCGTCGCATTCGGCGGGCGGCTCCACCGCGACGGCGTCCCCCGAGGGGCCCGGGCGGACACAGGCCGTGGCGCGCTCGGCCATCCGCTGGGCGAACGCCGAGTGCGGCAGGGCCGAGAGCAGTTCGGCCGCGGTGGCCCGCACATTGCGGCTGCGGTCGGCGAGGGCCCGTTCCAGGAACATCTCGTCCGCGGGGGAGAGGCCGGTGCGGAGGGTGTCCAGGAACATCAGCCGGTCCTCGGCTCGCTCCGTGGCCCAGGTCCCGGAGAGCAGGGCGAGCGCCCCGGCGGGGTTCCGGCCGCGGACCGTGTCCAGCAGGGCGACCCGTTCGGCGAACAGGCCTTCTTCCCAGAGCCGTTCCACCGCGGGCGCGTCCCCGGCGTCCGGGAGCAGGACGGCACCGCCCGCCGCGCCTCTGAGGGCGAACTTCCAGTCGGAGTTGAACCGGGCGAGCCACAGTCCGTGGCCCCCGGCGAAGGCCAGTGCCTGGGGCCGCAGGTCCGCGCGGGCGCGGGCGGCGTCCAGCAGGGCGGGGAGCAGCGCGGCGGGTGCCCGGTAGCCGTGCCCGTTGGCGGTGGCCAGCCACTGGGGGAGCAGTTCCGTCAGGTCCGGTGCGGTGCCCCGGCGGCCGCCGGACGACGGCGCGGCCCGGTCCGCCAGCAACTGGCCCAGTCTGCGGTGCGCGGCTTCGGGCAGCGCGGGCCGGGTATCGGCGGGCACCGGCTCGGGGCGCTCGGCCGGGGGCGCGGCCAGCAGCCCGGCCCTGCGCCGTACGGTCAGGACCGCAGCGGCGGAGAGCAGGGCGGCGGCCGGTTCGCCGCCCCCGGCCGTTGCCGCGGCCGTCACCTCGGGCGGCGGCGGCCGCCGGTCGGTGCCCAGCAGGGCGGAGGTGACCAGCTCCTCCCAGAGGACGGAGCCGGTGCGCTCGGTGCCGGTGCTGCTCTGCGACATGGGCGTCTCCTGAGGATGCGGATGCGGATATGGATTCGGGCGGTGAAGCCGGTGGCCGGGTGTTCGGGCGGGTGGGTGTAAAGGACCCGCCCGGCCCGGAGGCGGACCCGCCCCGGTACCAACCGGTGCCCCGGCAGGGGTGACCCGAAGGCCCCCGGCCCTTGGACCTGGTGCACCGGGCCCGCGCCCGGCCTTGCGGACCGGTGACGCCCCGCCCCGGCACCGCCCGCCGCCCCGGCGGGAGCCGTCCTGGTGCGCCCGGCCCTGGTACGACCCGCCCACCCGGCGGAGCCACCGGGTGCCCGCCCCCGGGAAGTCCCGCCGCCCCGGCCCGGAGGGTCCCGGCCCCCACCCGGGGGCCGGGGCCGGATCAGACGAGCGGTATCGGTTCGGGCCCCGTCGCCGGGGACCATGCCGCGAGCGGTGTCGCTCCGAGGTGGCCGCATTCCGCGAAGACCGTGAGCGGGCCGCCGCCGGACAGCGATACGAGCTTCCACAGGCCCGGCCGGGAGAGCATCCCGGGGGTCAGCGGCACGGCGGCCCGGCCGTCGGCATCGGCGAGCTGCCAGCGGGGGCCGGTACCGCCGGGGACCGGTACCGGAACGACGTCCGTGAGGGTCACCGGCCAGGACTCCAGCCACGGGTCGTCGCAGAGCGCCTTCCCGTAGGCGTCGAGTGCGTCCGTCACCGAGCCGCCCGGCGGCGGCCCGGCCGGCTCGCCGGTGAGACCGGACTGCTCCCGCAGCTCCGCCCGGAGCTGCCCGGCGCCCGGATACGGCACCAGCACCCCGGACAGCTCGCCCCCGACCGGCAGCGCGAGCTGCGGCGCCCGGCCCGCCGCCCCGAAGGACAGCAGCAGTGCCGTACGCCCGGAGTCCGCCCCGTGCACCCAGATCCGGCGGGTGGTGACCTTGCCGTCGGGGGAGTCGTACTGCGACAGGATCCGCCAGCGGTCGCGCACCGGCTCGCCGTCGGCGGGCAGGCTGAGCCCCACCCGGGTCCGGACGGTCGCGGCGAGTGGCTCCGGCAGCCGGTCCAGGCCCAGCCAGGCCCGGTCCATCAGATGGAGCAGCGCGCACTCCTCCAGCAGCCGCACCGGCCAGTCCCGCCCGGAGCCGGGGATCGCCCCCAGCTCCCGGACCCGCGCCGCGAGGCCCGGTGCCTGCGCGTCGACCATACGGGCCGCGGTCTCCTCCCAGAGGCCGTACCCCGCCTGTCCGGCGGAGGCGAGCCCGCCGCGGAGCAGATCCGCCAGCCGCTGCTCCAGCTCCGTCGCGCCCGCGGTTATCCGCCCGGCCCGGCGCTCCGCCCGGCGGCGGGCGGCCTCGGTGTCGGCGGCCCGGGCAGGGGACTCCCCGCCCTCGTCCGTCCGCCGCTCCTTCGCGCGCTGGCGCCGGGGCTCCAGCCACTGCCCCGCCCATTCGGGGAAGGAACCCGGCTCCGACTCGGCGACCGCGCCGTCGTCCCCGGCCCAGAGCAGCAGCAGCCCCAGCGCGTGCTTGCACGGGAACTTGCGGCTGGGACAACTGCACTTGTACGCCGGGCCCGTCGTATCGACGATCGTCTGATACGGCTTGCTGCCGCTGCCCTTGCACAGTCCCCATACGGCACCGTCCCCGCTGCCCGTGCCGGACCACGGCCCGGCCGTCGCCAGCCTGCCGCCCGCCTTCCGCGACGCAGCGTCAGGAGCCAGCGCGAGCACCTGATCCGTTGTCCAGCGAACCCCCGGTCCATTCATGTCTCCGACCGTACGGGCCACCACTGACAACGCCGCGAAAACCCCATCCGGCCTGCGGGAACGGTCGATTGTCAGTGGGGTGGTGCAGTGTGGAGAACAGCTCGGACCGACCATGAGGAACGATGTCGAGGGGGAGTCATGCCCGTGTCCGGAACCATCGGGGAAGCCACCGCGGAGCCGACCGCGGAAACCACAGCCGGAGCACCGTCCGCCGACGCCCTGCGGCCGCACGCGGAACACGCCTTCGCGGCCGAACTCGCCGCCCTGGCCGCCGCCGACGACCGGCCCCGCCCGGTCAACTGGCGGCTCTCGCCCTGGGCCGTCTCGCTCTATCTGCTCGGCGGCACCCTGCCCGACGGCACGGTGATCACACCCAAGTACGTCGGCCCGCGCCGGATCGTCGAGGTCGCCGTCACCACCCTGGCCACCGACCGCGCGCTGCTGCTCCTCGGCGTCCCCGGCACCGCGAAGACCTGGGTCTCGGAGCATCTCGCCGCCGCCGTCAGCGGGGACTCCACCCTGCTGGTGCAGGGCACCGCCGGCACCCCGGAGGAGGCCATCCGCTACGGCTGGAACTACGCGCAGCTCCTCGCCCACGGGCCCAGCCGGGACGCGCTCGTGCCCAGCCCGGTGATGCGCGCCATGCGGGACGGGACGACCGCCCGGGTGGAGGAGCTGACCCGGATCCCCGCCGATGTGCAGGACAGCCTGATCACCATCCTCTCCGAGAAGACCCTGCCGGTCCCGGAGCTGGGCGAGGAGATCCAGGCGGTCCGCGGATTCAATCTGATCGCCACGGCCAACGACCGGGACCGGGGAGTCAACGAGCTCTCCAGCGCCCTGCGCCGCCGCTTCAATACGGTGGTCCTGCCGCTGCCCGCGACCGCCGACGACGAGGTCGACATCGTCGCCCGCCGGGTGGACCAGCTCGGCCGTTCGCTCGACCTGCCCGCCGTTCCCGAGGGCGTCGAGGAGATCCGGCGGGTCGTCACCGTCTTCCGCGAGCTGCGCGAAGGCGTCTCCGCCGACGGCCGCACCAAGCTCAAGTCCCCGTCGGGCACGCTCTCCACGGCCGAGGCGATCTCCGTGGTCACCGGCGGGCTGGCGCTCGCCGCCCACTTCGGGGACGGGGTGCTGCGCCCGGGCGACGTGGCCGCCGGGATCCTCGGCGCCGTGGTCCGCGACCCGTCGGCCGACCGGGTCGTCTGGCAGGAGTACCTGGAGACCGTGGTTCGCGAGCGCGACGGCTGGAAGGACTTCTACCGCGCCTGCCGGGAGGCCGGGGTATGACCGGGGCACCGCCGGTGAGCCCGCCCGCCGGGCCGCTGCTGCTGGGCGTCCGCCACCACGGGCCGGGCTCGGCCCGCGCGGTCGGCGCCGCGCTGGACGCCGCCGTACCGGCCGCCGTGCTGATCGAAGGCCCGCCGGAGGGCGACGCGCTGCTGGCGCTGGCCGCGGCCCCCGGGATGCGTCCCCCGGTCGCCCTGCTGGCCCATGCGGTCGACGACCCCGGCCGGGCCGCCTTCTGGCCCTTCGCCGAGTTCTCCCCGGAGTGGGTCGCGATCCGCTGGGCCCTCGCCCATGACGTTCCGGTCCGCTTTATCGACCTGCCCGCCGCGCACACCCTCGCGCTGACGGACGACACCGCCGGACCCGGGGGTCCGGCCGCGCCGGATGCGGTTCCGGGGGGATCCGCATCCGGCGCGGCCGAGGGCCCCGATCCGGGCTGGGACACCGCCCCCGGTGAGCCGTCCCCCCGGGCGGAGCCGGGCACCGGGGGAACCCGCGACGGACAGGTCGCGGAGGCCGGAGCGAACGGCGAGGGTGCCCGGGGAGAGGAGGGAGAAGAGGGCGGAGGGGGCGGAGAGGCCGCCGCCGGATCCCCGGCCGCGGACCCGGACGCTCCGGCCGCGGACCCGGACACTTCGCCCGCCGGGCGGGAGCGGATGCGGGTCGACCCGCTCGCGGTGCTCGCCGAGGCCGCCGGCTACGACGACGCCGAACGCTGGTGGGAGGACGTCGTCGAACACCGCGGCCCGGACGACCCGTTCGCCTCCTTCGCCGTGCTCGCCGAGGCGATGACCGCCCTCCGCGAGGCGTACGGACACGGCGGCCACGACCGGGACCTGATCCGCGAGGCGCAGATGCGGCTCGCGGTGCGGGCCGCCCGCAAGGAGTTCGGCGACCGGATCGCCGTGGTCTGCGGCGCCTGGCACGTCCCCGCCCTCGCCGCACGCACCACCGTCACCGCCGACAAGGCACTGCTGAAGGGCCTGCCCAAGGTCAGGACCGAGACGACCTGGGTCCCGTGGACCCACCGCAGACTGGCCCGCGCCGGGGGGTACGGCGCGGGCATCGACTCCCCCGGCTGGTACGGCCATCTCTTCACCGCCCGGGACCGGCCCGTCGAGCGCTGGCTGACCAAGGTCGCCGGACTGCTCCGCGACGAGGACCTGCCCGTCTCGTCGGCCCATGTCATCGAGGCCGTACGGCTCGCGGAAACCCTTGCGGTGATGCGCGGCCGCCCCCTCGCCGGGCTCACCGAGACCACCGACGCCGTCCGGGCCGTGATGTGCGACGGCTCCGATGTCCCCCTCGCCCTGGTCAGGGACCGGCTGATCGTCGGAGATGTCCTCGGCGAGGTCCCGGACGAGGCGCCCGCCGTCCCCCTCCAGCGCGATCTCACCCGCCTCCAGCGCAGCCTGCGGCTCAAGCCGGAGGCCCTGGAGCGCGAACTCGACCTGGACCTGCGCAAGGAGACGGACGCGGGCAAGAGCCGTCTGCTGCACCGGCTGCGCCTCCTCGGTATCGGCTGGGGCGATCCGGCCGCCGGCCGCGGCAGCACCGGCACCTTCCGCGAGACCTGGCGGCTCCGCTGGGAGCCCGAACTGCATGTCAAGGTCGCCGAGGCGGGCGTCTGGGGCACCACCGTGCTCTCCGCCGCGACCGCCTTCGCCGAGCACCGGGCCGCGGCCGCCGAGGAACTCACCGCGGTCACCGCCCTCGCCGAACGGTGCCTGCTCGCCGAGCTGCCCGAGGCCCTGCCCGTGGTGATGCGCGCCCTCGCCGACCGGGCCGCCCTCGACACCGATGTCGCCCGGCTCGCCCAGGCCCTGCCCGCCCTCGCCCGCGCCCTGCGCTACGGGGACGTCCGGGCCACCGACACCACCGCGCTCGCCGGAGTCGCCACCGGGCTCGCCGAGCGGATCTTCGTCGGGCTGCCGCCCGCCTGTACCGGACTCGACGCCGACGGCGCGGCCGCCCTGCGCGCCCACCTCGACGCCGTGCACGGCGCCGTCGCCCTGCTCCCCGGCGAAGGGGGCCTCGCCGACCGCTGGCGGTCGGTGCTGCGCACCATCGCCGGCCGGTCCACCGCGGCCGGTGTCATCCGCGGCCGGTCCGCCCGGCTCCTCCTCGACGACGGCGCCCTCACCGAGGACGAGGCGGCCCGGCTGATGGGCTTCGCCCTCTCGCCCGGCACCCCGCCCGCCGAGGCCGCCGCGTGGATCGAGGGCTTCGTCGGCGGCTCCGGCGGGGGAATGCTGCTCGTCCACGACGAACGCCTCCTCGGGCTGGTCGACGGCTGGCTGACCGCCGTCCCGCCGGACGCCTTCACCGATGTGCTGCCCCTGCTGCGCCGTACCTTCTCCGCCTATGAACCGGGGGTCCGCCGCACCCTCGGCGAACTGGCCCGGCGGGGTCCCGCGCCGGGCGGCCGGGCCGCCGCGGGCGGATCCACCGCGGCCGGTGCCACCGTGCCCGGCTTCGGCCCCGGCACCGATCCCGGGCGTGCCGATGCCGTCCTGCCCGTCCTGGGTCTGCTGCTGGGCACCGACGACGACCGTTTCGAACACCTTCTGGGGGTGGGGGCATGACCACCGACGACACCGCGCACCTCATGGGCCCGGGCACCGCCACCGCCGGGGCGGATGCCGCGGAGGAGCGGCTGCGGCGCTGGCGGCTGGTGCTCGGCGGCGGCCCCGCCGACGGCACCGGCTGTGCGCTCGGCGGCCGGGACCAGGCGATGGACGCCACCCTCGCCGCGCTCTACGGCGGCGCCGGGAGCGGCAGCGGCACCGGAACGGGCCGCAGAAGCGCCGCCCGGGGAGCCGGCCTCGGCGCCTCCGCGCCCTCCGTCGCCCGCTGGCTGGGCGATATCCGCACCTACTTCCCCAGCTCCGTCGTCCAGATCATGCAGAGCGACGCCATCGAGCGGCTGGACCTGTCGGCGCTGCTCCTGGAGCCGGAGATGCTGGAGGCGGTCGAGGCGGACGTCCATCTCGTCGGCACCCTGCTCTCCCTGAACCGGGCCATGCCGGAGACGACGAAGGAGACCGCCCGCGCCGTGGTCCGCAAGGTCGTCGAGAAGCTGGAGAAGCAGCTCGCCACCCGGACCAGGTCCACCCTGACCGGCGCCCTCGACCGCTCCGCCCGGATCAGCCGCCCCCGCCACCGGGACATCGACTGGGACCGCACCATCCGGGCCAATCTCAAGAACTACCTCCCCGAGTACCGCACGGTCGTCCCCGAGCGTCTCGTCGGCTACGGCCGCGCGTCCCAGGCGGTCAAGAAGGAGGTGGTGCTCTGTATCGACCAATCGGGTTCGATGGCGGCGTCCGTCGTCTACGCATCCGTGTTCGGAGCGGTCCTCGCCTCCATGCGCTCCATCGCCACCCGGCTGGTCGTCTTCGACACCGCCGTCGTCGATCTGACCGACCAGCTGGACGACCCCGTCGACGTCCTCTTCGGGACCCAGCTCGGCGGCGGTACGGACATCAACCGGGCCCTCGCCTACTGCCAGGAGCGGATCACCCGCCCCGCCGACACCGTGGTGGTGCTGATCAGCGATCTGTACGAGGGCGGCATCCGCGACGAAATGCTGAAGCGGGTCGCCGCCATGAAGGCCGCCGGAGTGCAGTTCGTGGCCCTGCTCGCCCTCTCCGACGAAGGCGCCCCCGCCTACGACCGGGAGCACGCGGCGGCGCTGGCGGCGCTCGGCGCACCGGCCTTCGCCTGCACCCCGGACCTCTTCCCCGATGTCATGGCGGCCGCCATCGAGCGGCGTCCGCTGCCGGTGCCGGACCCGGCGGCGGGCTGACCGTCCGCCGCCGCACGGCCACCCGGGCGGTGCCGTCCCGAGCCCGGGGCAGCCGTCGCGGCGCGCCGCCCGCCTCGCCCCCGCGGTGCCTGCCGGACCCGCCGCGTGTGCGATCTGTGACTGTTCTCACCACTCAGGTGTGACCTGCAATTTAGGAGGCCGCGTTCCGCGGGGATAACCTGCGAGGCGGACATGCCGCGTGCCGGTCACCGTGCGCGCCTCCCTTGTGACGATCGCAGTCACGTTGCCCTCCGCGGCACGCCCACGCCTACTAGGAACCGCGATCATCAGAAAAGGGACGGACGCGCGTGGACCTGTTCGAGTACCAGGCGAGGGACCTCTTCGCCAAGCACGGTGTACCGGTGCTGGCCGGTGAAGTCATCGACACGCCTGACGCGGCGCGCGCGGCGACCGAGCGGCTGGGCGGCAAGTCCGTCGTCAAGGCCCAGGTCAAGGTCGGCGGCCGGGGCAAGGCCGGCGGCGTCAAGCTCGCCACCAGCCCGGACGACGCGGTCGAGAAGGCCGGTCAGATCCTCGGCCTGGACATCAAGGGCCACACGGTCCACAAGGTGATGATCGCGGAGACCGCTCCCGAGATCGCCGAGGAGTACTACGTCTCGTACCTCCTCGACCGCACCAACCGCACCTTCCTGGCCATGGCGTCCGTCGAGGGCGGCATGGACATCGAGGAGGTCGCGGCCACCAAGCCCGAGGCCCTCGCCAAGATCGCGATCGACGCCAACGAGGGCGTCACCGCGGAGAAGGCCGCCGAGATCGTCGCCGCCGCGAAGTTCCCGGCCGAGGTCGCGGACCAGGTCGCCGACATCCTGGTGACCCTCTGGAAGACCTTCATCGCCGAGGACGCGCTCCTCGTCGAGGTCAACCCGCTCGCCAAGGTCGCCGACGGCCGGGTGCTGGCGCTGGACGGCAAGGTCTCCCTCGACGCCAACGCCGACTTCCGCCAGCCGGAGCACGAGGCGCTGGAGGACAAGGACGCGGCCAACCCGCTGGAGGCCGCCGCCAAGGCCAAGAACCTCAACTACGTCAAGCTCGACGGCGAGGTCGGCATCATCGGCAACGGTGCCGGTCTGGTCATGTCCACCCTGGACGTCGTCGCCTACGCGGGCGAGGCCCACAGCGGCGTCAAGCCGGCCAACTTCCTGGACATCGGCGGCGGTGCCTCCGCCGAGGTCATGGCGAACGGCCTGGAGATCATCCTCGGCGACCCGGACGTCAAGTCCGTGTTCGTCAACGTCTTCGGCGGCATCACCGCCTGCGACGAGGTCGCCAACGGCATCGTCCAGGCGCTGGAGCTGCTCAAGGCCAAGGGCGAGGACGTCACCAAGCCGCTGGTGGTCCGCCTCGACGGCAACAACGCGGAGCTGGGCCGCAAGATCCTCTCCGACGCCAACCACCCGCTGGTGCAGCGCGTGGACACGATGGACGGCGCGGCCGACAAGGCCGCCGAGCTGGCCGCGGCCGCGAAGTAAGGGACGAGGTACACCACCACCATGGCTATCTTCCTGACCAAGGACAGCAAGGTCATCGTCCAGGGCATGACCGGTGCCACGGGCATGAAGCACACCCGGCTGATGCTGGGTGACGGCACCAACATCGTCGGCGGCGTGAACCCCCGCAAGGCCGGTACGAGCGTCGACTTCGACGGCACGTCCGTACCCGTCTTCGGCTCGGTCGCCGAGGCGATGAAGGAGACCGGCGCCGACGTCTCGGTCCTCTTCGTGCCCCCGGCCTTCGCCAAGGCCGCCGTGGTCGAGGCGATCGACGCCGAGATCCCGCTCGCCGTCGTGATCACCGAGGGCATCGCGGTCCACGACTCCGCCGCCTTCTGGGCGTACGCGGTCGCCAAGGGCAACAAGACCCGGATCATCGGCCCGAACTGTCCCGGCCTGATCACCCCCGGCCAGTCCAACGCCGGCATCATCCCGGGCGACATCACCAAGCCCGGAAAGATCGGCCTGGTCTCCAAGTCCGGCACGCTGACCTACCAGATGATGTACGAGCTGCGTGACATCGGCTTCACGTCGGCGGTCGGCATCGGCGGCGACCCGGTCATCGGCACCACCCACATCGACGCCCTCGCGGCGTTCGAGGCCGACCCGGAGACCGAGCTGATCGTGATGATCGGCGAGATCGGCGGCGACGCCGAGGAGCGCGCGGCGGACTTCATCAAGGCGAACGTGACCAAGCCGGTCGTCGGCTATGTCGCGGGCTTCACCGCCCCCGAGGGCAAGACGATGGGCCACGCCGGCGCCATCGTCTCCGGCTCCTCCGGTACCGCGCAGGCGAAGAAGGAGGCCCTGGAGGCCGCCGGCGTCCAGGTCGGCAAGACCCCGACCGAGACGGCGAAGCTCGCCCGGGCGATCCTCTCCGCGTAGTTCGATCCTCTGCGGTCGCGGTTCTCCGTGGTCGCGGTGGTCGTGCGCCGTTCAGCGGTCGCGGTGCTCTGCGGAGCGCCGGTCGAACAGCCTGCGGGCCCGTACCCCTCCGGGGGTGCGGGCCCGCAGGCGTTCCGCAGGCCGGTGCGGCCGGTGCCGCGGCTCCGGGGCGCGGGCCGGGAGACCCCGGCCCCGCCCCGGCCGGGTACCCGCTCGCCCTTGTGCCTGCCCGGCCCGGTGCCTGCCCCGGCCGTGCGCCCGCCCCGCTCCTGTGCCCGGTCGGCCCGGTGTCCGCTCTCTCTGGAGCGGGCATGCGGCCGCCCGGCCGCCCCGGCTGGAGCGGACAGGCGGTGCCGGCCGGGGCAGCGGTCTCCTGCGCGCGCTCCGGCAGGGAGGCGACCGGGGCCGGGCCCATGGCGCGCTACCGGGGCTCGGGCAGCAGCCGGGCCGGTCCCGCGGCCGGGGTGGTGCGGAGCATCTCCCGGAGTGCCATATCGCGCGGGGTCAGCCGCTGGGGGCCCGCATGGCCGGGGACGCCGCCGACCCGCTGGCCGGGAGCGACTTCGGGGACGTAACGGGTCGGCGCCGTCGCCAGCGTCAGCCCCGTCGCGCTCATCACCATCACGGTCGCGGTGAGCGCCATCCGGGTCCAGAACCAGGCCCGCCGTTCGCCCGTGGTGCGGACCTCGTACGCCGGGACGGGCTGCGGTACCGGGCCGCCGTCCGCCAGCAGTACGGCCAGCCGGTCGCGCAGCACCCCGGGATCGGCCAGCTCGGGGAGTTCGGCGGCGAGCGTCTCCCGGGCGTGCAGCAGCCGGTTGGCCGCGGCCGGAGTGCTGGCCTCGGTCTCGGCCGCCGTCTCCGGCAGGTCGAGGCCCAGTCCGTCGTAGAGCAGGACGGTCCGGCGGTACGGCGGCGGCAGCCGCAGCAGTACGGCCAGCAGCTCCCGCCCCGCCCGGTCCAGCGGCGGGCTGTCGGCGTGCCGGTGGGCGGGCCGCAGCCGGTGCCAGGGCGACAGCGCCAGTTCGTACGAGGCCGACCGCACCCAGCCGACCGGATCCCGGTCCCTGGCCACGTCCGGCCACTGCTGCCAGGCGATGTGGAAGGCCCGCTCCACCGCTTCATGGGCGAGCCGGAGCCGGCCGGTGAGCAGGTATGCCTGCCGGACGAGCCCGGGTGCGCAGTGGGTGTACAGGGCGTCGAACGCTTCGGCCGGTGTCCGCGCGGCGGCCAGCGCGGCGCCTAGCGCGGCGGCCCCGGCGGGCGTCGGCCCGGTGCCCCCGGCCGGTCCCGCACCCCTGTGCCCGGCCGAGCCCGGGGCCACGCCTGCGGCCGTCGGCTCTGAACCCGCTGTTCCGGTGCTACCCGCGGCCGCTTTCCCGCCCGGCGCCGGGCGGTCCGTCGTGCCCCCGGCGGGCGGTCCGGCCGGGGTCCCGCCCGGCAGCCCCGGGCCGGGTGCCCCTGCGGTGCCCGCGGCCGCTTTCCCGCCCGCCGGGACCGGCGAGGGTTCCGGGTCCCCTTCTCGGGCGGCGCCCGGCGCGGGAGCCGTACCCCCCGGCCCGATCGGCGGCCGGACGTCCGGCGGTGCGGTGCTCCCCGTGCCGTCCCCGTTACTGCTCCGGTCCGGGTCAGGCCCCGGGCCGGCCGGGCTCCCGGACCCGGGCGCGGAACGGGCCGCGGGACCGCCCGGGACCGGGGAGCCGGGGGAGCCCGGCCCCGTACCCGCCCCGCCGGCAGGCGTCAGCGGCGGTGCCCCGGTCTGGTGTTCGTCGGTGGGCGGGGCAGGGGCGCTGGAGGCGTACGGCGGCGTGAGCAGCCTGGCGTACGCCTCCCGGCGGCGCCCGCGCGGTTCGCCGCGGCCGCTCTCCCACGCCCGTACCGTCGCCTTGGTCACGCCCAGCGCCCGCGCGATCTGCTCCTCGCTCATCGCGCGCGCCTCACGGAGCCTGCGCCGCTCCTTGGGGCCGGGCAGCGGTGTTTGCGAAGGTGGCCGGGAGGGCGGTGGCGCGGAGGAGGAACCCCGGGTCATGGACGGCCCCCCGAACCCGTCGCCGGTCCTCCCGGAGTGCCCGGGACGGTGCACTTTTCATAGAAGTACATAAACGTATATTGGGCGACACTTCGGTCAATCTCCTGTTACGACGGGAAAGCGCGTGTCGTTGGGAGCATGACCGGGTGACCCAGACGACCGACCCCGGCCCCGCCCTTCCGCAGACCCCGGCCCCGCCGGTCCCGGTGCAGGGCGGCCGGAGAGCGGCGCTCACGGCCTGTCTCGTCCGCGGCGCGACCGCTGCCGGACTCGGTCTCGGCGCGCTGACCGTCCTGGTGATGATGGTGTGGATCAGCTCCCCGTACCCCGACAGCGGTCCGCGCGGCGCGCTCCATGTCGCGGCTTCCCTGTGGCTGCTGGCCCACGGCACCGAACTGGTCCGCTCCGACACCCTCTACGGCACCGCCGCCCCGGTCGGGCTGGTCCCCCTGCTGCTGGTCGCCCTGCCCGCCTGGCTGGTCCACCGGGCCACCCGCGACTCCCTCGTCCCGGACCCCGCCGGGCTGCGGCCCAGCGCCTCCCCGCGCGGCGCGGTGTGTGCCGTGACCCTCGGCTATCTGCTGGTCGGCACCGCGGCCGCGGGGTACGCGGCGGGCGGCCCGATCGCGCCCGGCGCGCTCAGCACCGCGTGCCATCTGCCGCTGGTCGCCCTCGGGGCGGCCCTGACCGGGGTGTGGGCCGCGAACGGGCGGCCCGTCGGCCCGCTGCCCCTCTGGCTCCCCGACAACGTACGGGCTCCGCTCACGCGCGACCTGCTGCCCGGCGGCCGCGCCGAGACGGCGACCCGGGCGGCGGCGGCCGCCACGGCGGTCCTGATCGGCGGGGGCGCGCTGCTGGTCGCCACGGCCCTGGTCTGGCATGCCGACGCCACCCAGGACTCCTTTCTCCACCTCGCCCGCATCTGGTCCGGACGGCTCGCGGTGCTGCTGCTCGGGATCGCGCTGGTGCCCAATGCGGCGGTATGGGCGGCGGCGTACGGACTCGGCCCCGGCTTCGCCCTCGGTACGGGAGCGACCGCGACCCCGCTAGCCCTCTCCGGGGATCCCGCGCTGCCGTCCTTCCCGCTGGTCGCGGTGGTTCCGGCGCACGGCCCCGGGACACCGCTGAACTGGTCGTCCGTCCTGGTGCCGATGGCGGCGGGGTTCGCGGTCGCGGTGTTCGGCGCGGCTCGCGGGTCCACCGTGCGGCGCCGGGACACGGCCGGTGACGCGCTGCTGGCCGCCGCGCTCTGCGCGCTGGCGGTCGCGGTGCTCGCGGCGGCCGCGAGCGGTCCGCTGGGGACCGACCGGCTGGCGGAGTTCGGCCCGGTGTGGTGGTCGGCGGGGGCGGCCGCGCTGGTGTGGACCGGGGTGATCGGGGTGCCCGGGGCACTGGCGGTACGGATGTGGCGGGAGAGGCACGCGGCCGGACCGGTGCCGGGGGTTCGGACGGCGTCCGGGACGGCCGAGCCGAGGCCTCCGGAGCCCGGGCAGCCGCTCCCGGCCCCCGCCCGGCACCGGCCCGCCCAGGATGCCCCCGGCGGACCCGGCGGACCCGGCGGACCCGGCGGACCCGGCGGACCCGGCGGACCCGGCGGACCCGGCGGGAAGGGCCGGAAGGGCCGGAAGGGCGGGATCCGCCTGCGGGGTCTGCGGGGTCTGCGGGATCTGAGGGACCTGAGGGCTTTGCGGGATGCGCCGGGCCTGCGGGGGCGGCGCGTCGGGAAGGACGGGAGAGATGGGGGAGACGGGGAGGGATACGGGACGGGCGACAGCCTCCCGGCCGCCCCGGGCCCGGCGGCGCCCGCGGCCCCGGACCCCTCGGCGGCTGCCCGGCGCGCGCCCGCCCCGGGTCCGGCCGAGCGCCCGGCGCGGGCGGAAGCCCTGGAGGTGCTGGACGCTCTGGACGCCGAAGCGGAGCCGTACGACTTCCTCCCGGCGGACGCCTGGGCCGAGCGGCCCGCGGCCAAGGAGAGAGCCCGGCCTCAGGTAAACCGGGCGAACCGGGCGGACCCCGGCGCTCCGGTGGACCCGGACCGCCCGTGGGCGGCCCCGCCGAGCCCGTGGCCGAGCACCCCGCCGGCCGTACGCCCCACGCCCCCGCCTGCCGTACGCCCGCCGCCCCCGGCGAAGCCCCTGTCCCGCCCGGCCCCCGAGGCCGGGGAGGACGGCGGGCGTCGGGACGGCTGACCGCTCCCCGTACGCCGAAGGCCCGGCCCGGGAAGTGTTTCCCGGGCCGGGCCCTCGGAGGTGTCGGCGGCGCGGCCGGACGAGCCCCGCGCCCGCGCGGTCCGGCGGTGCCGTACGCGCCGTGCGGAACCGTCCGGCCGCTACTTCGGCACTCCGTAGATGCCCCGCAGCGGCTCCGGCAGTTTGCTGTTGCACGCGGACTGGGCGGTCTTGGTCAGCGCGTCCCGCTCGCAGACGAAGAAGTCGCGGTAGACGAGCTGCGCCGTGTACATCGAGCCGACCACCAGCAGCGTGATCACGGACATCACCAGACCGGCGATGGCGCTGGTCTTCTGGGTGCGCCGGGCGACCTGCGGCGAGAGGCCGCCCGCCTGGGACGAGGCGTCCGGCGGCTTCGGAGCCGTCCGCAGGGCGCTGATCGCCCAGTACAGGGCGGGGGCGCCGAGGAGGAGGCCGACCTCCGGGATCTCCAGGAAGAGCGTGAAGAACAGCGCCCACAGGCCCGCGATCATCGCGTACCGGGCATGCCGCTGCGCCGGGTCGGTGGGGTCCCACCGGGGGCCGGCGCCCTGGGGGCCGTTCTCCGGGGAGTTCGAGCCGGGGCGGCCGCCGAAGCCGCCTCCGGAGGAGCGCCCGGGCTGGCGGCTGCTCCACTGGCTGCCCCAGCCGGAACGGCCGCCGGACGAGCCGGAGCCGTTGCCGTTTCCGTCGCCGGAGCCGCCGCCGTCATTGCCGTCGGTGGTGCCGTTGCCGTCGGCGTCCCGGCCGTCGGGGCGGCGCGGCTGCCAGGGCTGGTCCGGCCTGCCCTCCGGCGGCGGCGCGAAGGGGTTGTTGTCGTCGGTGGACTGGCGCTCCCGCGGCAACAGGAGGTCCGTACGGCGGCGTCGGTCCCGCATCTGGTGAACGTCTTCCCCTCAGACCCGGTGGCACCTGGGGTCTTGTCTTGTCGGGTCTTGTGTCGTCGGGTTCGTGTGGTCACCCGTCGGGAGACGGGTGGTTGTCCCCTGACGCTACCTCCCGGCCGCGCCCCCGTCCCGTGGGGGCCTTTCTGTGTGCCGGTATCGTTGCTGACGGTCGGCCCTTTCGTAGAGTTCCCCGTAATCAGGGGTGCGATTCGTTTGTACGACCACACAAAGTCGAGCCGTACACGAAAGAGATCCCGCCGTGGCCCCCGCTCCCGCCCGCCCCGCGCGCGTCGTCGTCCTCGTCTCCGGTTCCGGTACGAACCTCCAGGCCCTGCTGGACGCCATCGCCGCCGACCCGGACGGCTTCGGCGCGCGGATCGTCGCCGTCGGGGCCGACCGCTCCGGCATCGCCGGTCTGGAGCGGGCCGAACGTGCCGGACTGCCGACGTTCGTCCGCCGCCTCAAGGACTATCCGACCCGGGACGAGTGGGACCGCGCGCTGGCCGAGACCACCGCCGCCCATGAGCCCGACCTGGTCGTCTCGGCGGGCTTTATGAAGATCGTGGGCAAGGAGTTCCTCGCCCGGTTCGGCGGACGCTGCGTGAACACGCACCCCGCCCTGCTGCCCAGTTTCCCCGGCGCCCACGGAGTGCGTGACGCACTCGCGTACGGCGCCAAGGTCACCGGGTGCACCGTCCACTTCGTCGACGACGGCGTCGACACCGGTCCGATCATCGCGCAGGGCGCGGTGGCGGTCCGGGACGAGGACGACGAAGCCGCTCTCCACGAGCGCATCAAGGAAATCGAGCGCGCGCTGCTCGTCGAGGTCGTCGGCCGACTGGCCCGTGACGGCTATCGCATCGAGGGACGAAAGGTTGTTTTCCCGTGACTGTTGAGGCTGCCCCGAGCGGCAAGCGGCCCATCCGGCGGGCGCTGGTCAGCGTGTACGACAAGACCGGTCTGGAGGAGCTGGCGCGCGGTCTGCACGCGGCGGGCGTCCAGCTCGTCTCCACCGGCTCCACCGCCGGGCGGATCGCCGCGGCCGGTGTCCCGGTCGTCAAGGTCGAGGACCTGACCGGCTTCCCCGAGTGCCTGGACGGCCGGGTCAAGACGCTGCACCCGCGCGTCCACGCCGGCATCCTCGCCGATCTGCGCCTCGACGCGCACCGCGAGCAGCTGGAGGAGCTGGGGGTCGAGCCCTTCGACCTGGTCGTGGTCAACCTCTATCCGTTCCGGGCGACGGTCGCCTCCGGCGCCGGGTACGACGAGTGCGTCGAGCAGATCGACATCGGCGGTCCCTCGATGGTCCGTGCCGCCGCCAAGAACCACCCCTCGGTGGCGGTCGTGACCAGCCCCGGGCGGTACGCGGACGTGCTGGCCGCCGTCGGGGACGGCGGTTTCGACCTGGCCGCCCGCCGCGGGCTGGCCGCCGAGGCGTTCGCCCACACCGCGGCGTACGACGTGGACGTCGCCAACTGGTTCGCGGCCCAGGCCCCGGCGGCCGAGTCCGGTGAGGCCTTCCCCGAGTTCCTGGGCGCGGCCTACCAGCGGGCCGGTGTGCTCCGGTACGGCGAGAACCCGCACCAGGGCGCCGCGCTGTACGTCGACGGCAAGGGCGGTCTGCCCGGCGCCGAGCAGTTGCACGGCAAGGAGATGTCGTACAACAACTACACGGACACCGAGGCCGCCTGGCGCGCCGCCTGGGACCACGAAGAGCCGTGCGTCGCGATCATCAAGCACGCCAACCCGTGCGGGATCGCGATCGGCGCGGACGTCGCCGAGGCGCACCGCAAGGCGCACGCCTGCGACCCGCTGTCCGCCTTCGGCGGGGTGATCGCGGTCAACCGCCCGGTGTCGGTGGCGATGGCCGAGCAGGTCGCCGAGGTCTTCACCGAGGTCATCGTGGCCCCGGGGTACGAGGACGGCGCGGTCGAGGTGCTCGCGAAGAAGAAGAACATCCGGGTGCTGCGCTGCGAGGACGCTCCCGCGTCGCCGATCGAGCTGAAGCTCATCGAGGGCGGCGCGCTGCTCCAGGCCGCCGACCGGCTCCAGGCCGACGGCGACTCCCCGGCGAACTGGACCCTGGCGGCCGGTGACCCGCTGACGGAGGCGGAGCTGGCGGAGCTGGCGTTCGCCTGGCGGGCCTGCCGGGCGGTCAAGTCGAACGCGATCCTGCTCGCCAAGGACGGCGCGTCCGTCGGCGTCGGAATGGGCCAGGTCAACCGGGTCGACTCGGCGAAGCTGGCGGTCGAGCGGGCCGGTGAGGAGCGGGCCCGGGGAGCGTACGCGGCGTCCGACGCCTTCTTCCCGTTCCCGGACGGGGCCGAGATCCTGATCGCCGCCGGGGTGCGGGCGATCGTCCAGCCCGGCGGTTCGGTCCGGGACGAGCTGGTGGTCGAGGCGGCCCGTAAGGCTGGCGCGACGATGTACTTCACGGGAACGCGCCACTTCTTCCACTGAGCGGCGCGGGCGGGCACCGGCGCCCCGTGCGCCGGTGGTTCGCCGCACCGGCGGTTCGTGCACCGGTGGTCCGTGCGGTGGCGGCCCGTGCGGTGGCGGCCCGTGCGGTGGTTGCGGTGCGTGGTTCCGGCGCGGGGACCGTGGAATCCACGGAGACCGCGGACGTACAAAAGACCGCAGGCATACGGAAGGCCGCGCACCCGGGGAGGGTGCGCGGCCTTCCGCCGTCGGGTGCGCCGTCCGGCGGGCTGCCGTCCGGCGTGCGGCGATCCGGGGCGAGCGGTGCCCCGGACGGCACGCGGCGGACGGTTCCGGCGCCCGGCCCGTGGGCCGTGGCACCGGGCCGCACCGGAAGCGTCACCCGGTTCCGGGTACCGGCGGCGGTCCGCACACCGCCGCCGGGGTCCAGACCTCGGCGGGACCGGCGTCAGACCTTGATGACGACGGTGGCGCAGACCTTGTCGGCGAAGGTCTGCTTCTTCTCGTCCCACAGCGGCCACAGATAGCCGAGGTAGCAGGGGAGCGAGTCCAGGATGTGGGCGAGCTGCCGGACGAAGGACAGACCGAAACCGAGGGTCCGGCCGTCGGCCTCGCGCAGCACCTTGATGCCCGCGGCCTTCTTGCCCGGAGTCTGGCCGGTGCTGCCCTCCATGGCGCGCAGCCACATGAACAGACCGAAGGCCACCACGACGGACGCCAGGACCATCACCATCGAGTTGGTGATGGTGCCGATGGAGCTGATGACCGTATAGGGCACGAAG
>NZ_JBSFNQ010000114.1:0-19272 GCF_053981115.1 Streptomyces sp. NPDC003691
TGGATGACGGTGTCCCAGGTGTAGCCCGCGTTGTTGACGATGATGTCGAGGCCGCCGAAGGTGTCGACGGCGGTGTTCACGAACCGCTCGGCGAAGCCCTCCTCGGTGACCGAGCCGGTGCAGGCCACCGCCCGGCCGCCCGCCGCCCCGATCGCCGCGACCGTTTCCGCGGCGGGTTCCGGGTCCAGGTCGTTGACGACCACCGAGGCCCCCTCGGCGGCCAGCTTGAGGGCGATGGCCCGTCCGATGCCCCGGCCCGAGCCCGAGACGATCGCCACCCTGCCGTCCATGGTTCCCATCGTCAGCCGTTCCCTTCCACTGCCGCAAACCATCTGCGCCTTGGTTATGACAGATTCACTTTTTCTGTGAACGTCCCTAGTGTCAAGAGATGTCAGCAGCTAGCTTGTGTGAGCAGATATTCGCGATTGAAGTCCCGGCCGCCCGCCGGGGGAACGAGGGGAACCCATGCGTGACGCAGTCGTCGTCGATGCGGTGCGAACCGCCGTCGGCAAGCGGAACGGTTCGCTCGCAACGCAGCACTCGGCCTCGCTCTCGGCCCATGTCCTCAATGCCCTGGTCCGGCGGACCGGGCTCGACCCGGCCCTCGTCGACGATGTGATCTGGGGCTGCACGGGCACGGTCGGCATGCAGACCGGCTGTATCGCCCGGGCCGCGGTGCTCGCCGCCGGCTGGCCCGAGTCGGTGCCGGGCGTGACCGTCGACCGCCAGTGCGGCTCCTCGCAGCAGTCCGTGCACCAGGCCGCGGCCGGAGTCGTCTCGGGGCAGTACGACATCGCCGTCGCGGGCGGCGTCGAGATCATGAGCCGGATCCCCCTGGGCACCACCCGCCTCGACGGCGCCTTCGGCGAACCGTTCGGCCCCGACGTCTGGCAGCGCTACGGAGACGTCCGCTTCAACCAGGGACGGGGCGCGCAGCTCATCGCCGACGAGTACGGCATCACCCGCGCCGAGATGGACCGGCACGCCCTGGACTCCCACGCCCGCGCCGCCCGCGCCGTCGACGAAAGCCGCTTCACCGGCCAGATCGCCCCCATCACGGTGACCGGCCCCGACGGCACCGAGCGGGTCTTCGACACCGACGAGGGCATCCGCCGCGGCTCCACCCCGGAAACCCTGGCCGCCCTCAAGCCCGCTTTCGCCGAGGACGGTTCGATCACCGCGGGCAACGCCTCCCAGATCTCCGACGGCACCGCCGCCCTGCTGATCACCACCAGCGAGATCGCCCGGGCCCGGGGCTGGCGTCCGATGGCCCGTATCCACACCGCGGTACTGGCCGGCACCGACCCCGTGACCATGCTCAAGGGGCCCATCCCCGCCACCGCCAAGGCCCTCAAGAAGTCCGGCCTCTCCATCGGCGACATCGGCGCCTTCGAGATCAACGAGGCGTTCGCCTCCGTCACCCTCGCCTGGCTGCGGGAGACCGGCGCCGACTACGCGAAGATGAACCCCCTCGGCGGCGCGATGGCCCTCGGCCACCCCATCGGCGGCTCCGGCGCCCGGCTGATGACCACGCTGGTCCACCATATGCGCGACAACGGCATCCGCTACGGCCTCCAGTCGATGTGCGAGGGCGGCGGCATGGCCAACGCGACCATCCTCGAACTGCTCTGAACCCGGGACGCCGTACGGAACGGAACACCGTACGGCTCTGAACCCCGGACACCGTACGGAACGGACACCGTACGGCTCCGGACCGTCCACGGCCGCCCGAGGAGAGGAGCGCACCATGACGACGACCCCGCACCAGAGCCCCCCGCGCCCGGGGAACGACCCGGAACCCACCGCCGAGCTGCTCGGCTTCCTCACCCTGGACCGCCCCGGCGACGACCTGTTCCGCGGCCGGTGCCATGCCGGGCTGCCCCGGCGCGCCTTCGGCGGCCAGGTCGCCGCCCAGGCGCTGACCGCGGCGGGCGCCACCGTCGACACCGGCCGCCGGGTGCACTCCCTCCACGGCTACTTCCTGCGCGGCGGAAACCCGGGCCGGCCCATCGACTACCGCGTCGAACGGCTCCGCGACGGACGCGGCTACACCTCCCGCCGCGTCACCGCGCTCCAGGGCGGCGAGGCCATCTTTACCCTCTCGGCGTCGTTCACCGTGCCCGAGGAGATCCCCGGGCGCCAGGCCGCCATACCACCGACGGCACCCCCCGACGACCTCCCCAACGCGTTCCGCGCCTGGGCCGCGGTGGACCCCGAGGGGTTCGGACAGTTCGAGATCGGCCGGGTCCTGGACGTCCGGGTCGCCCCCGTGACCTGGCTCGCCCGCCCCGGCGCCACCGAACAGCGGCTCTGGCTCCGCTCCGCCGCGCCCCTGCCGGACGACCCCCTGGTCCATATGTGCGCCCTCACCTACGCCTCGGACCTGATGCTCGCCCCCGTCGCCGCCCTCGACGTCGAACTGCCCGGAGTGCTCCGCGAGGGCCCCGGCGCGTCCCGGCACTTCCTGGCCTCCCTCGACCACGCGGTCTGGTTCCACCGGCCGTTCCGCGCCGACGACTGGCTGCTGGTGGTCCAGCGCGGCCCCACCGCGGGCGACGGCCGGGGCCTGGTCCACGGCGAGTTCTGGACCCGCGACGGCGACCTGGTCGCCTCGGTGGTCCAGGAGACCGTGCTGCGCCCCCGCCGTACCCCGTGACACGACGGGGTACGGCCCCGAGCCGTACCCCGTACCCCCTCACCGCACCTCACCGCACCGCATCTCACCGCACCGCATCGGAACGACGGCCGGGGCGCCGACTCCCCGCACCACCCGCGCGGCGCCGGAGCACCGCATCTCACCGCACCGCACCGGAACAACGCTCCGGGGGCCGGGACACCCACCGTGTCCCGGCCCCCGGCCGTCGTACCCCCCCTGGTACCCCCCCGTACCCCTGCCCCTTCCTCAGCCGATCGCGCCCTCGCTCCGCAGCTCCGCCCGCTCCGCCGCGTCGATCCCCAGCCGGGCCAGCACCTCGTCGGTGTGGCTCCCGGTCGGCACCGCCGGGCGCGGCACCGCCGACGGGGTGCCGAGGAAACGGGGCGCGGTCCCCGGCTCCGGATAGCCGTCAGGGGTGATCCGGTAGGTGCCGCGGCCCGCGTTGTGCGGATGGCGCGCGGCCTCCGTCCAGTCGAGCACGGGCGTCACACAGGTCTCGGTGCCCTCGAAGTCGGCCGCCCAGTCGTCACGGGCACGCGTGGCGAACACCTCCGCCAGCCGTACGGCCATCGCGGGCCAGGCCCCGCGGTCGTGCTGCCGGGCGAACAGCGGATCGCCCGTGAGGCCGAGGACCTTCAGGGCCGCGGCGTAGAACTGCGGCTCCACACAGCCGACCGCCATATGCAGGCCGTCCGCGCACCGGTAGGTCCGGTAGAACGGCGCGGCACCGTCGAAGAGGTTGCTGCCGCGGCCCTCGGTCCAGCGCCCGGTCCGCAGCAGCCCCTGCAACAGGGCCATCTGGATCGCGGTGCCGTCGGTCATCGCCGCGTCGACGACCTGTCCGCGGCCGGTGACCCGGGCGGAGTAGAGCGCGGCACTGACGCCGAGCGCCAGCAGCAGCCCGCCGCCGCCCATATCGCCGAAGAGGTTCAGCGGGACCACCGGATCGCCGTCGGCGGGGCCGACCTGGGCCAGCGCTCCCGCCACGGCGATGTAGTTGATGTCGTGGCCGGGGGCCTGGGCGAGCGGCCCGTCCTGCCCCCAGCCGGTCATCCGGCCGTAGACGAGCCGCGGGTTGGCGGCCAGACAGGGTTCGGGACCGAGCCCCAGCCGCTCGGTGACCCCGGGCCGGAAGCCCTCGATCACCGCGTCGGCGCCGTCGATCAGCTTCCGTACGACGGCGACGCCCCGCGGGTTCTTGAGATCGGCGGTGACGGAGAGACGGCCGCGGTGCAGTACGGGGTGGGCCGACGGGCCGCCGTGGTCGGCGGGCCGGTCGACCCGGATCACCTCGGCGCCCAGGTCGGCGAGGATCATTCCGGCGAACGGCCCGGGGCCGATACCGCCCAGCTCGACGACCCGGACACCGGCGAGCGGCCCGCCGCCGCCCCCCGTGTCCGAAGCGCCGGCCGCAGTACCGGCCGGGGCGCCCGCGGGAGCACCGGCCGGACCGGCGGCGTCCGTGCCGCCGCCGGCCGTCCGGTGACCGCTGCTCACAGCCCCAGATCCTTGGCGATGATCGTCTTCATGACCTCGCTGGTGCCGCCGTAGATCCGGTTGACCCGGGTGTCCGCGTACAGCCGGGCGATCGGGTACTCCAGCATGTAGCCGTAACCGCCGTGCAACTGCACGCACTTGTCGATGACCCGGCCCGCGGTCTCGGTGGCAAAGAGTTTGATCTTGGCGGCGTCGGCCGGGGTCAGCTCGCCCGTGTCGTCGAACTCGATCCCCTTGTCGACCATGGCCTGGAGCGCGGCGACCTCGGTCGCGCACTCGGCCAGGACGAACTTGGTGTTCTGGAAGGCGGCGACCGGCTTGCCGAAGACCCGGCGCTCGGTGACGTACTCCTTGGCCAACCGGATGGCGGCGGTCGCGGAGGCCGTCGCGCCCACGGCGATCTGGAGCCGCTCGCGGGGCAGGTTCCGGCCGAGGTACGAGAAGCCCTCGTCCTGCTTGCCGAGGAGGTTCTCCACCGGCACCTTCACCTCGTTGAAGGCCAGTTCGGAGGTGTCGGACGAGCGGAGGCCGACCTTCTCCAGCTTGCGGCCGTACTCGAAGCCCTCGCTGTCCGTCGGGACGACGAAGAGGCTCAGTCCGTGCCTGCGGTCCTCCGGGGTGGCCGGGGAGGTACGGGCGGCGACGATGCACAGCTCCGAGACCCGGGCCCCGGTGATGAACGTCTTGGAACCGTTGAGGACGTAGTGGCTGCCGTCCCCGGAGAGCTTCGCCGTGGTGCGGATACCGGCCAGGTCGGAGCCGGTGCCGGGCTCGGTCATGGCGATGCACAGCATGATGTCGCCGGAGGCGACGGCGGGCAGCCACCGCTTCTTCTGCTCGTCGTTCGCGAGGTCGAGCAGATAGGGCAGGACGATTCCGGTGGAGACACCGAAGTGGCCGAGGGTGACCGCCGCGCGGGCGCACTCCTCGGTGATGATCGCCTGGTACTTGAAGCTGGTGTCGCCGCTGCCCCCGAACTCCTCGGGGACGTCGAAGCCGAGGACGCCGAGCGCGGCGAGCTTGCGGAAGACGTCACGGTCGACGAGGTTGTCCTTCTCCCACTGCGCGAAGTGGGGCTGCACCTCCTTGGCGATGAAATCCCGGATCATCGCCCGGAACGCCTCGTGCTCCTCGTTGTAGATGCTGCGCTTCATGAACCATTCCTGACGGTGAGGTGGGGCGGGGGAGTGGCGTACGGGCGGTGGCTCAGCGGGCGGCGCCGTCGACGTTGAGCACCTGTCCGGAGACGTAGTCCGACTCGGGGGCGCAGAGCAGATAGACCGCGCCCGCGGCCTCGGTGGGCGTGCCGGGGCGGCCCAGCGGGTGGGTGCGCTTGACGGCCTCCATGATCTGCGGCGAGACGCCGACCTTGATCCGGCGGCCCTCGATCTCGACGAAGGTGTCGTCGGCGGCGGTGGCCTCGGTCATCCGGGTCAGGATGAAGCCGAAGGCGACACCGTTGACATTGACCTTGTAGCGGCCCCACTCCTTGGCGAGCGTCTTCGTCAGCCCGATGACACCGGCCTTGGCGGAGGAGTAGTTGGCCTGGCCCGGATTGCCGAACACCCCGGAGACCGAGGAGACGTTGACGACCTTCCGGTGGTACGCGGTCGGGTTGGCCCGGATGAACGGCTGGGCGGCCCGCAGGATCCGGAAGGGCGCCTTGAGGTGGACGTCGAGAATGGCGTCCCACTGCTCGTCGGTCATCTTCTGGATGACGGTGTCCCAGGTGTAGCCCGCGTTGTTGACGATGATGTCGAGGCCGCCGAAGGTGTCGACGGCGGTGTTCACGAACCGCTCGGCGAAACCTTCCTCGGTGACCGAGCCGGTGCAGGCGACGGCCTTGCCCCCGGCCGCGGTGATCTCGGCGACGGTCTCGTCGGCGGGCTCCTTGTCGAGGTCGTTGACGACGACGCTCGCGCCCTCGGCGGCCAGCTTCAGCGCCACCTCACGGCCGATACCGCGGCCCGATCCGGAGACGATCGCGACCCTGCCGTCCAGGTTTCCCATGATGTGAGTCCGTCCTTGAGTGAAGATCGTGGAGAGCGGTGGAGGTCTGCCGCGGTCAGGCGGCGGCGGTGACGACGGCGCGCCCCTGGAGGGTCACGGTGCCGTCGGGCAGGCCGACGGTGAGTTCGAGACGGGCCAGCCCGTCCTCGACGGAGGTGACGGTGCCCCGGCAGACGGGGACGGTGTTGACCGGGGTGATCGCGGAGAAGCGCACCCCGTACTCCCTGATCCGGTCCTGCGGCACCCAGTCGGTCAGCAGCCGGCCCAGATAGGCCATGGAGAGCATGCCGTGGGCGAAGACGTCGTCGATGCCGACGGCACGGCAGGCGTCGATGTCGATGTGTACGGGGTTGTGGTCGCCGGAGGCGCCCGCGTACAGCGCCAGCGCGGTACGGGTAACCTTCGGCGCTTCGAGGGTGAAGGTGTCCCCGGCCCTGAGCACGGGCTCCAGGACGGGCTTCGGTGCGGGGCTGGTCATCGGGCCGCCTTCGGGTCGCGTACGACGGTGGTGCTGGTGAGGGTGGCGACCGGCTCGCCGTCCCGGGTCACCCGGGTGGTGCGGACGATGAACTCCAGCGCGCCGCCCTTCTTGCTGTAGACGTCCGTCACCTCGGTGGCGAACGTCAGCTCGTCGCCCGCGTACACGGGGGAGTGGTACGCGAACTCCTGGCCGCCGTGGAGGATCGTGCGGACGTCGATCCCGAGGTCGCGCAGGAACTTCCCGCGGTCGGGGTTGTCCATCTCCAGGCAGAACAGGAAGGTCGGCGGTACCGGCAGATCGCGGTGCCCGGCCACCTTCGCGGCGTCGGTGTCCGTGTACACCGCGTCGTGCTGTCCGGTGGCCTCGGCGAAGAAGCAGAGCCTGCCGCGCTCCGCCGAAGTCCGGAACTCCGGATACCGGGTGCCGATCAGCGAGGGGGAGAGGGGCATCGTCAGGAGACCTTCTCGAAGAGGGTGACGACTCCGGCGGTGCCGAGGCCGAGGTTGTGCTGGAGGCCGAGCCGCGCGCCGCCGACCTGGCGGGCGCCCGCCTCGCCGCGCAGCTGCCAGGTGATCTCCGCGGTCTGCGCCAGCCCGGTGGCGCCCAGCGGATGGCCCTTGGAGAGCAGCCCGCCGGAGGGGTTGGTGACGACCCGTCCGCCGTAGGTGTTGTCGCCGTCGGCGATGAACTTCTCCGCGCCGCCCTCCGCGCAGAGGCCCAGGCCCTCGTAGGTGAGGACCTCGTTGACGGTGAAGCAGTCGTGGAGTTCGACGACGTCGACGTCCTCCGGGCCGACCCCGGCCCGCTCGTAGACCTCCGCGGCCGCGGCCCGGGTGACATCGGTGCCGACCAGGGACATGGCGCTCTTCCCGGTGAACACGTCGTCGCTGTCGGAGTGCAGCGCCTGCGCGGCGATGGCGACCCTCGGGGCGATGCCGTTGGCCCGGGCGAACTCCTCCGAGCAGACGATGGCCGCGGCGGCGCCGCAGGTGGGCGGGCAGCACTGGAGCCGGGTCAGATTGCCCGCGATGACCGGCGAGCCCAGTACGTCGTCCAGGCCGATCGGATCGCGGAAGACGGCGTACGGGTTGTTGGCGGCGTGCGCGCGGGCCTTCACCGCGACCCGGGCGAAGGTCTCCGGGTGCGCCCCGTACTTCTCCAGGTACTCGCGGCCCGCGGCGTCGAAGTACTGGGGGGTGCCCGGCAGGGCCGGGTCGAGCGGATAGATCTCCTCCAGGACCTCCCGGAACCCGGCCAGCGGATGCGGCCGGTCGTCCCATTTGGCGCCCAGCGCCCCGGGCGGCATCTGCTCGAAGCCGACCGCGAGCGCGCACTCCACCGCACCGCTGCGGACGGCCTGGTGGGCCAGCCAGAGCGCGGACGAGCCGGAGGCGCAGTTGTTGTTGACGTTCAGCACCGGGACCGAGGTCCGGCCGAATCCGTAGACCACGCGCTGGCCGCAGGTCGAGTCGCCGTAGACGTATCCCGCGTACACCTGCTGGATCCGGTCGTACGGAAGGCCCGCGTCGTCGAGTACGGCCCGGACCGCGCCGCGGCCGAGTTCGTCGTAGGCCAGCCCGGCGCTGGGCTTGCGGAACGGCACCATGCCGACACCCGCCACGAGTACTCCGCGCCCCATCAGCCCTCCCCTGAAGTAGGTTATTGCTGATTCACTTTTGCGTCCATCAACCCCGGTGTCAAGGGCGGGTGGCGAACAGGCGAGGTTTCCGTTGGTGCAACGGAACACATAACGAAACCCGCCCGCCGGACGGTGGTCCGGCGGGCGGGTCGGGTGGCGGCAAGGGAGCGGGCGGCAGGCGGCTGCGGGTGAGCGCGCACGCGCGCACGTGCGATACCGCCGGACGGCGGCGGTGGGCGGGGCGGCCACCGCGACGCGCACGCGCGATACCGCCGCACGGGGGCGGCCGTACGGGTGGTTCAGTCCGCCGGACCCCCGGAGGGTCCGGCGGGGACGGCCGCCGCCCAGGCGGCCATGGCGTCGAGGACGGGCCGCAGCTCCCGCCCGAGCGGCGTCAGCTCGTAGACCACGCGCGGCGGGATCTCGGCATGGGCGGTACGGGTGACAATGCCGTGCGTCTCGAACTGGCGCAGCCGGCTGGTCAGGGTGTGCGGGCTGATACCGGGCAGGGCGGCGCGCAGCTCGGTGAAGCGGTGGGGGCCGCGCAGCAGCTCGCGGACGATCAGAGTGGCCCAGGGGCCGTCCAGCAGCACCAGGAAACGGGCGACTCCACAGGAGGGCAGGGGAGTGGTCATGATGTGATCGTATGCCATTAGTGCAGTTGATGTAACCGGTGCATCGTATGCACCATTAGCTCATGAGCTATGTGATCCACGGCGCGACCGGCGCCCAGGGAGCCCCCGTACTCGCCGCCCTCCTGGCCGCGGGCAAGTCCGTGACGGCCGTCACCCGTGACCCCGCGAAGCTGCCCGCCGACACCCCCTCGGTTGCCGCCGACTACGCCTCCGCCGACGAACTGGCCCGCGCCTACGAAGGCGCCGACGGCGTCTTCGTCCATCTGCCGCTGGCCGCTCCGGACGACCGCCTCGCCTATGCCGCGAACATCGCCGCCGCGGTCGACCGGGCCCGCCCGGCCCGGGTGGTGATCTCCACCAGCGGCGCCTTCACGGACACCCCGGACGAGAAGTCCCCGGTCCCGGCGGACCCCGCGGTCGCCCGGCTGATCGAAGAGGTGGCCGCGAGCGGCGTCCCGTACGCCGTCCTCGCACCCAAGCTGTTCCTGGAGAACCTCCTGCTGCCGCCCGTCGTCGGCGCCGCCCGGGAGGAGGGCGTGCTGCGCTACCCGATCGGCACCGGCTTCCCCGTCTCCTGGGTGTCCCACCTCGACGTCGCCGACGCGGCGGCCGCCCTGCTGGAGCGCACCGACATCACCGGCACGGTCCCGGTCGGCCAGTACCCGCCGGTCACCGGCCCGCAGCTCGCCGAGGCGTTCGGCGCCCGGTTCGGCCGTGAGGTGGTGTACGAGGGGATCACCCCCGACGCCTTCGGCGCCCTGATCGCCCCCATGCTGGGCGAGCCCACGGCGGCCGGGGTCGCGGCCCTCTACCGGACGATCGCCACCCTCCCGGATCACGCGATCACCCCGGCCCGCTCCGCGGAAACCCTGCTGGGCCTCACCCCGCGGACCACCGGCGCCTGGCTGGCCGACCTGGGCATCTGACGGCCCCGCGCGGACCAGCCCGCCCTCCACCGAAAACGGTGGGGAACCTTCCGCCGCGGGTGATCGTCGTGCGTGACACGGAGCCGGATCCGCGGCTCCGTGTCCTGCCCGAGGAGGCGGCTTTCATGGAGACGAACGACAAGGGCGCGCTGGAGACCACCCTGAGCGACGGCCGCAAGGTCACGCTCTCCCTGGGCCCGACGGACGCCCCGTGGGCCGAGGGCGGCGTCGCCGCGCTGCGCCCGGTCCCGCCCACCCACACCACCAGCGCCGACAACCCGCCGCCCCTCCCCGAGGAGCCCGCGGTCCCGCTGTCGGTGGCGATCATGGGCCTGGGGAGCTGACCTCTTGCGCCCCGGCCCGGGTGCGTCCGTTCACGGTGTGCGGTCGCCGGAGAGGAGCGCCGTCTCCTCGCCGGTGAGCCGCAGCGCGCCCGCCGCCAGATTCTCCTCCAGATGGTCCGGGTTGCCGGTACCGGGAATGGGCAGCACATGCTCGCCCTGCTGGAGCGTCCAGGCGAGCCGCACCTGGGCCGGGGACGCTCCGTGCGCGCGGGCGATATCGAGGACCGCCCGCTCCTCCGTACCGGTGGCTCCGCCGTCGCCTCCGGCGCCCGCGATGGAGAAGAACGGTACGAACGCGATGCCTCGTGCGCCGCACTCCCGCAGGAGTTCCCGGTCCTGGTGTGCGTCGATCCCGAAGCGGTTCTGGACGGAGACCACCGGCGCGATCGCGAGGGCCTCGGCGAGATGGTGCGGGCGGACGGCGGAGACTCCGAGCTGCCGGACCAGTCCGGCGTCGCGCAGCTCGGCCAGGGCGCCGAAGTGCTCCGCGATGGACTCCTGACCCATGAGCCGCAGATAGACCAGGTCGAGGTGGTCACGGCCGAGCTGCCGCAGGTTCTCCTCCACCTGGCCGCGAAGCTGGTCGGGGCGGGCGGGGGCGGCCCACTCGCCCGAGCTGTCCCTGGCCGGACCGACCTTGGTGGCGATGACGAGACCGTCCGGGTAGGGCGACAGAGCCGAGTTGATCAGCTCATTGGCGGAGCGGAGCTGCGAGAAGTAGAAGGCCGCCGTATCGATGTGGTTGACGCCCAGGCCGACCGCCCGCCGCAGCACTTCGAGAGCCCGGCCCCGGGGACCGGGCGCACCGAGGTGGAAAGCCGCGCTGCCGGTCAGCCGCATGGCGCCGAAGCCGATCCGGTTGACCCGTGTGTCGCCGAGCAGCCAGGTGCCCGCGGAAGCTGCCGATACCGCCTCGGATGTCATGGAACGCAGAATCCCCTCAACCGGTCGCCGTCGCACCTGGGTTGGCGCGGAGACGGACTATGCCCTCGCGGCGGCACCCGGCGGAAGGGTCGGAGGCTGGGGGGAACGTCATAGTGAATCCGGGAACGTGACGCCGGAGCCGGACGTTCTGAAGAGGAGAACCCCGAGGGGTGGATCGGCGTCAGGCGGTGTGCCGGAAGGCTCACTCCGTGCCGTACGGGCCGACGCGAAGGGCCCGATTGCCCCGGGCCGTCACCGTCGACTCGACGATCGTGCGGGCCCGCCGAATTGCACTGCGGTATCGAACAGGGTCGGAAGCTCCCGGTCCGCTACGAGGCGGCCATCCTCGTCGCAGCCATCCCCGAACGGCTCTGACCGGCACCGTCCAGAGTGATCCAATAGCGGCGCTTGACCCCGGCTTCGGTGCTGCGCACATCTTCGAGGACGCCGCCGTTGCTTTCGATGGTGCGCGCCGAGCCGGCGTTGCCGTCGTCACAGGTGAGAAGGACCCGGTCCAGACCGAGCGCCGGCGCCTTGAGCAGGACCGCTCCCAGCGCCCACGAGGCCAGTCCGCGTCTCCTGGCGGAAGGCCGAACGCTGAAGCCGATGTGTCCGCCGCCTTCCAGCAGAAGGGCGTTCAGATAGTGCCGAAGGTCGATGGCCCCGAGGTATGTCTCACCGTCCACGATCCACCAGTGGGTAGCGTGGACGCGCCCTTCTCCGACAGGCAGCGACCGGTCCGACTGCTGTCGCAGTCGCTCGGCCCATGAGGCGAACCCTTCCGGGCGGTCGAGATCATCGTCACCGGCCAGACGCAGACCGGTCCCGTCCTGGTGAGCGCCCGGCTGCCACTCGTCACGCGCCGTGAGCCACGAGGAGTGCAACCGTCCTGTGGGGGCGATCAGTTCAGGCATATGAGGGACGGTAACACCCGCACCCCCTACGTGATCAGGCCGCAAGCCTCGTCTTGACGGAGTCGGCGTAATTTCGGTACTACTTCATTATGAAGCACGTAACTAATTCCGCCGAGCTGAGCCACGATGCCGACGGCCTGCTCTTCGATCCCCAAGTCCGCACATCCGCCGCCTACTTCACCTCGGGAGGCTCCACGGGCCGTCTGGAGGCTGCCGCCGCCACCCGCGCCGCACACAAGACCCTGGAGCGGCTGCGCGCCCTCGGCTCGGAGGGCCGCGGTCTCAGCGCGGGAGCCGTCGACGTCCTGATCCGGCTGCGTACCCTCGGAACCGACGGTGCCCACCTCGGCGAGCTGGCCCGCTCCGCGGACATGACCCCCCGCAATGTCACCGGCCTGGTCGACACCCTCGAACGCGAGGGCCTCGTCCGTCGCGACCCCGACCCGGCGGACCGCCGGTCCGTCCTTGCCCGGATCACCCCCGCGGGCCTGGCGTGGCTGGACGACTTCCGGATCCCGACGCAGCGCGCGATGACGGCGCTGTTCGACGGTTTCAGCGAGCACGAGATCGACCAGCTCCGCCATCTCTGCCTGCGCCTGGTCCGGAACCAGCGCCGGATCACCGCCCACCTCACCCCCGCCGAGCGGAGCGCCCTCGACTGACGGGCGCCGTCGGATGCGATGGGCCCGCGAAACCGGATACTCCGCCCGGACCGTGTCCCCCGGCTCGTCGGGGCCTGGGCGCCCGGCCCGAGCGGCGGGCCGGCGCCGACACCGGAAGCAGCCCCCGTCCGCCCGGGGCCGTCGGCGGAGCCCACCGCGCTCGTACCGCCCGCCGGTCACCCGAAGCTGATCTTCTTCTCTCGTATCAGCTTCTCCAACTCCGCGTCCGAGACCGGGCGCAGAGTGTCCAGCAGGCGCCGCAGCCCGGCCTCGTCGAGGGTCTCGCTGTTGACTTCGGCCTCCACGCCACCATGCCGACGGGCCAGGATGACGGCCTGCCCGCCGCCGGGCAGCTTCCGGACCGTACGTATGTCGCCCCCGGCCCCCACGGAGCAGGTCGCACCCGGCTCCCGAAACAGGGGGCATCGGATCGCCGGGGTGCTCGGACGCCGTATCGCCAGCATGACCAGAGAGAACTCGTCCTGCCGTATCCCGCGGTACTCGACACCGAACCAGGCCGGTCCCAGCTCGGCCCGGGTCAGCTGCATGCCCGGCGGGGCGGTGCCCAGATGCAGCAGCTCCGCGCGCTCCTTGTAGCGGGCGACCTCCGACTGCTGCTGCTCATCCTCCACCCGCTCCGGGCCGATGACACTGCCGTAGGCGATCCCGGCCGCCAGCACGGCCACCGCGCCCAGCCGGATATGCCAACCCGGTACGAAGAGGGCCGCGGCCACGGCGTACGGCACCCCCGTCAGCGCATACCGTGCGGTGCCGCTCCCCAGGTCGACCCCCTGCCCGTAGACGGCCAGCCCGCCCACCACCCCGAGCGTGCCGAGAACGAACACCAGGAACGACCAGCCCAGTCGGCTCCCCCCGGTGGCGCACATGGGCACCACGTCCCGGGCCGCCAGACCCGTCAGGGCCAGCAGCCCCAGCGTCAGCGGCACTCCCACGGCGAAGGCCACCGCCGCCGCGCCGAGCCCGGCGGCCCAGGCCGACGCCAGCACGACGAATCCGAGTACCGGCACCGCGGCCGTCATCGCGGCCCACACCAGCAGGAGATGCAGGACCGCCGGGACCCACTTGTCGCGTGTCATGCGCGGATCCTGCCAACACCGGACCCCGTCGTGCATGAGTTCCGGTACTCAGCCGCCGTCACTTCCGCTCCGGCTCCCCGGTGACCAGGTACTCCGCCCACACCGTCTTCCCCGGCCCCTCGGACCGCGGATACCAGCCCCAGCGATGGGCCAGCTCCGACACCAGGAGCAGCCCCCGCCCGCCCTCCTCCAGCCCCGGCTCCACCAGGGCGTCCGGGGGCGGCGGGAGCCGTTCGCCCCGGGTGTCGGTCACCTCGACCCGGGCGACCGGATCCGGCAGCGAGGTCGGGCGGAGCCGTAGATGGAAGTCCCGTCCGGGCACATGGCCGTGCCGGACCGCGTTCGCGATCAGCTCGGCGGAGATGAGGACGATCGCCTCGTGCGGAGTGGTGCCGTACGGAATCCCCCACTCGTGCAGCCGTACGGCGACCAGCCGCCGGGCCAGGGAAGCCCCCCGGGGCGTGGAGGTGAACGGCATGGCGAATTCGGGCCCGTACGGACCACACCTGGTGCTCAAGTGCCCGCCGGTACCAGGGGGATAGGTGGTACGGCCGGGGCTGTGGGGGTTGTTCGTCATGGCCACCACGGTGCTTCCGGTGGCGTAGCGTGACCAGTGGTGACGCACCGACGCGAGCCGCTTGTACGCGCGCTGTCGGCGCCCGTACGCGGGGCACGGCGTGACCGCGCCCCCGCGGGGGCGTTGAGCCGAGGAGGCGGTGCTTCATGGTGGAGAACAGGACACCTTCGGTCGGCGGCGACGAAGCCGACACGGACGAAGGCCGGACGGCGGACAAGTCGGCCCAGGGCGTGGTCACGGCCTTCGGCCGGAGCCTGAAGACCCTGCGGATCCGGGCCGGGCTGGAACGCGAGGAACTGGGCAGACGCCTCGGCTACTCGGCATCCACGATCGCCTCCTTCGAACAGGGCCGCCGCATCCCGCCGCCGAGGGCGATCGACCGGGCGGATACGGAACTGGCGGCGGACGGCCTGCTGACGCTGTGGAAGGAACAGGTGGAGCGGGCGCAGTACCCGTTGTTCTTTCAGGGGATGGCGCAGTTGGAGAAGGAAGCGATTGAACTGCTGGCCTACGACACTCATGTGGTCAAAGGGCTACTCCAGACCGAGGAGTACATGCGGGCGCTCCTTGCCATGCGACGGCCGCCTCTTGAGCCGGAGACCATCGAACAGCGAGTCACCGCACGGCTGGCCCGGCAGGACATCTTCGACCGACGCCCCGCCCCACTGCTGAGTTTCGTCATGGACGAGGCGGTCCTGCGACACCGCTATGGCGGTAAGGCGGTTATGCGCGGCCAGCTTGAGCACCTGCTACTCACGGGACAGCGGCGCAACGTCGAACTACAGATCATGCCCATCGACTGCGAGGACAACGCAGGGGTGAATGGGCCGTTCACGGCTGTCACACGCAAGGACGGCAAGAGGTTCTTGTATGTGGAGGCACAGATGACCAGCACGCTGGAGACGGATCCCGAGCAGGCGGCTCTCGCAGCCGCACGCTATGGAATCATCCGAGCACAGGCTCTCACTCCGCGAGAGTCGCTTGAGTTCATCGAAAGGTTGCTGGGAGAGCTATGAACAACGCTGAGCCCCTGACCTGGTTCAAGAGCAGCTACAGCGGAACTGAAGGCGGCGACTGCTTGGAGGTCGCGGCGTCTGGCACGGGCACGGTGTGCGTCAGGGATTCCAAGGCGGTGTCCGGACCGGTCATACGAATGTCGCCCGAGGCATGGGCAGGCTTCGTCGGCCTCGCTGCCTCGGAGTATCGCGCCTGACGGAGAGGTGAGAGCTATGAACAACGCTGAGCCCCTGACCTGGTTCAAGAGCAGCTACAGCGGAACTGAAGGCGGCCAGTGCTTGGAGGTCGCTGTCGACATCGGCACGGTGCACGTCCGGGACTCCAAGGCGGTGGCCGGGCCGGTCATACGGATGTCGCCCCAGGCCTGGACGGGCTTCCTCGGCCTCGCTGCTCCGGAGCGGCGCGTCTGACAGCGGTTCGCACGCCGAGCCCTGCCACCCGCACTGCGGGCGGCAGGGCTCTCGCGCGTACGCGACCGGTCAGCCGGCCTCCCGGACCCGCCTCCGGTACTCGTCCACCGGCAGACCGCCCACCCCCCAGTCCGCCAACTCGACCTCGTCGATGACCACGAAGGTCGTCGCCGGGTCCTTGTCCAGCACATCCACCAGCAGTTCCGTCACCCCGGAGATGATCCGGGCCTTCTGTTCGGCGGTCGCGCCCTCACGGGTGATCCGCACATTCACATACGGCATCAGCGGCGACCCGTCACATGTCCGCCGTCGACCCGCAGGGTGTGGCCGGTGACGAAGGCTGCCTCCGCGAGATAGAGCACCGCCTCGGAGATCTCGGCGACCTCGCCGACCCGGTTGAGCAGGGCCAGCGGCCCGTATCCGTCGACGTCGGCGGCGGCGTGCAGCGGAGTGCGGATCACGCCGGGGGCGACCAGATTGACCCGGATGCCGTCGTCGGCCAGCTCCGCCGCCAGGCTGGTGGTGAGCGCATGGACACCGGCCTTGCTGACCACCGGCGCGGAGGCCGGGAAGCCTGCCAGAGCGTGATCGACCAGCACCGTACCGATGTTCACGATGCTGCCGCCGCGGCCCTGCCGCCGCATCCGGCGCACCACCGCCTGGGTGGTGAGATAGGTGCCGCGGAGGTTGCCCGTGAGGTAGCCGTCCAACTCCTCCTCGGTGACCTCGGTGAAGGGCCGCGGGGCGAAGGTCCCGGCGTTGTTCACCAGGACGTCCACCCCGCCGAACCGGTCGACGGCCGCGGCGACCAGCGCCGTCCCGGTGGCGGTCGAACCGATGCCGCCCGCCACCGCGGCGACCCGGTCGGGATGCCCGAGTTCCTTCGCGGCCGCGGTGAGCCGTCCGGCGTCCCGCCCGTTGATCACCACCCGGGCGCCCCGGGCCAGAAAGGCCCGGGCGATGTCCAGCCCGATACCGCTGGACGAGCCGGTGACGATCACCGTGCGGTCGATGGGGCCGGTGGGACCGTTTCCGCCGTCATCCGTCATGGCCGTACTCCTCTGTTCGTGCCGTTGCACGCCGTGCCGTGCTGTGCGGGCGGGCCCCGCGACTCCCGAACCTAGAAGCGCCTGATCGATAACACCACGACGAATATCGAAGCAAGGAATAACCTGAGCTTATGGATTGGGATCTGCGTGACCTCGAACTGCTCCGGGCCACCGCCGAGACGGGTTCGCTCACCGCCGCCGCCGGGATGCTCCATGTGAGCCAGCCCGCGCTGAGCCAGCGGCTCACCAGGCTGGAGCAGCGGCTGGGGTTGCGGCTCTTCGACCGCAAGGGCCGGCGGCTGGTCCCCAATGCGGCCGGACACCGGGCGATCGCCGCCGCCCACCAAGTGCTGACGGAACTACAGGCCGCCGACCGGGACCTGCGCGATCTGAAAGAGGGGCGGGACCGGCGGGTGCGCTTTACCGCGCAGTGCAGTACGACCTTCCAGTGGCTGCCGCTGGTGATCCGGGCCTTCCGCGAGCGGCATCCGGATGCCGAGGTCAGTATCGAGACCGTGCCGGACGACGCCCCGGTGCCCGCGCTGCTGGCGGACCGGGTGGACGTGGCGCTGCTGACCAAACCGGACCGGGAGCAGGACCGGCTGGAGCTGGTGCGGCTCTTCGACGACGAGATGGTGGCGGTGGTCCCGGCCGGTCATCCCTGGGCCGGTCGCGCCCGGCTGACCGCGCGCGACTTCACCGGGGCCCATCTGGTCCTCTACGACGTGTACGACCAGAGCCGGGTCCCGGCGGTCCCGCTGCCGCTGCCCCCGGGCGCCAGGCCCGGCCGGATCACCACGATGCCGGTGATCACCGATCTGGTCGTCGAGATGGTCGCGGGCGGCCAGGGCGTGACCGTCCTGCCGAACTGGGTGGCGGCTCCGTACACCGGGTCGCACGGCCTGGCGCTGGTGCCCATCGGGACCGTACCGCTGACCCGTACGTGGTATCTCGCCACCCGTCCCGGCCCCAAGCCGCCGCATCTGCGGGCGTTCCTGGAGGAGATGGCGGCCGGGCTCGGCCGGCCCGCGACCTGAACCGAACTACTGCGGGGAGATGTCGAAGACCCCGCACTGCACCGAAGGCGAGAGCAGCAGCAGGGCTTCGTTGCAGGCCGAGACGAAGGTGTTGTTCTCCTCGGTGGTGATGATGATGTCACCGAACTCGATCGCGGAGGCGCCGGCGGAGGCGGCGGTCGCGGTCCCCGCCACGGAGGCGGCGGCCAGGGCCAGGGCGGCGAAGGCGGTACGGATGCGCATGGTCACGTCCTTCAAGGGAGGGCGGTGCCACGGGCCCGTGGCACCGCTCCCAGCGATCCCCGCTCGGCGGCCGCCGAATACCGGCCCGGCCGTTTCCCGCCCGTTCGGACGCGGCGGCACACCGTCATCCAGGTGACCCGCCTGCTCTACGCGGTGAAGTCGACGCCCAGCCACCAGTTGCCGCGCGCCTGCGGATCCCGGCTGGACCAGAACTCGACGGCGGCCGAGACGAACTCGTCCGGCGACAGTGCGCCGTCGCCGTCCCGGTCCAGATAGCGGAAGGCGATGTCCGCGGCCTCCCGCGGCACCCCGGGAAAGTGCCCGCGCAGAAAGTCGAAGTACTCGTCGGGGTCCACCACACCGTTGCCGTCCGTGTCGGCGATGGCCAGAAAGCACTCTGCCAGTGCGCCGACGGTGGTCTGCCGGGCGACCGGATCGTCGGCCAGGGTGAGCGTCGCCTCGACGAACTGGTCCCGGGTCATCGACTCGGTGCCCGGAGGCAGATGGGGCAGATGGAGAGTCCGCCAGATGCTCACGTACGCGTCCACCAGGCGCCGCTCGGCGTCCGACCCGGAGGTATGCCCGAGCGCCTGGGCCGACCGCTGCCCCATGAGGACATGGTCGGCTTCGTTCAGCTCGCCGTTGCCGTCCGTGTCGAACTGGTCGAAGCCGTAGCTGATCTTCCGGACCAGGAGGTCCTGGGACATGGCGTGCCCTGCCTTTCAGGAGGAAGCGATGAGGGCACTCAGCGATGTTAGGCGGCAACCCATCGACGAGGAATCGAACAAGGAACAGCACTCCACGGCATCGCCCCGCCCCCGCTTGTTTCCAGCCAACCACCCCTGGCTGACAACCATTCGAGTCCGGATCGCATCTTCGTCAGGTGGGGGCGGCCCTCCTCACCCGGCGACGACGGCGGGCCGGCCGAGGACGCCCGGACGAGCCGTAAGATCGTTGCCCGCACCACCCTGCTTCACCGGTCACCGGGCGAAACGTTCCCCCTCCCTCGCCGGAGGCGGCCGTCACCGGGACGACTTCAACACCGTGAACGAGCAGAACAGGCACTGAGTCTTGACCATCCACTTTCCTCCTGAGTGTGCCTGGCTGTTCGCGATTCTGACGGGTGAGGTTCCGCCGGATGGTGATGAGGACAAGCTGTTTGCGCTGGCCGAGGT
>NZ_JBSFNQ010000115.1:0-19232 GCF_053981115.1 Streptomyces sp. NPDC003691
TCGCCGACGGCGATGCACCGCCGCTGAAGCGCGTCCGGTCTTGTCGCCATCGGCTGCGGGGGCGACCCTGCACCCCACTCCCACGTGATCCCGACCTGAGCAGCACCGCAAAGCCCCTGGTGATGTCGCGCGTCACCGGGGGAGGACAAATCTTGGGGTCACCCACCCCCGGAGGGTGCGCCCCACTCGGGGTGCGGTCACGCTCCCGGGGATGTGTTCACCCCGAGTAGGGGCTTACCTGTCGGCGGCTTGGGGTTCGGGGCATCCATGCAACGGGTCCGTGGGGAGGGGGGTGCAGGGTCGCCCCCGCAGTGGGCTGCGACAAGCAAGGTTGCCCTCGGGGGCGGTGCATCGCAGGCCGCGAGGAGGTGAGCCCGGAGGCCGCCGACCTGCCCGAACCAGACAGGACCGGGTGACGACCCCACGGAGAGCGTGACTCGACCACCGTCGGAGCACCCGCACCAGGCAAGGGCCGCAGGCACCGGTACCCCAGGGGCGCGAGGAACTGCGCGACCAGCCACAGACGGCCCGCAGCCGGACACGCGGAGACAGCACCCACGGCGCACCGGGGCCCGAGGCCCGAGGCCGCACGGTTCCTCAGCGGGAGGCGACCAAGTGGGACGTGTCGTTCCAGACGTCCAGCGCCGGGGCGTCGTACGCCCAGCCCAGGACCGAGAGCGACGCCGGGGCCAGCGAGATGCGCGCCGCGAACTCCGGGTCCATGCCCAGCCAGCGCGCGCACAGCACCCGCAGGATGTGCCCGTGGGCGAAGAGGAGGACGTCGCGGTCGGCCTCGCGGACCCGGGCGACGACCTCGTCGGCCCGGTGCGCCACGTCGGAGAGCTTCTCGCCGCCCTCGACGCCGTCGCGCCAGATGACCCACCCCGGCTTCCCGTCCGCCCGGATCTCCGGAGTCGTACGGCCCTCGTAGTCGCCGTAGTCCCACTCCATCAGGGCGTCCCACGGCTCGGCGCGGTCGCCGAACCCGGCGAGTTCGCAGGTCCCGGCGGCGCGGGCGAGCGGGCTGGTCCACACCTCGGTGCCGGGGAGCCCCAGGAAGGGAGCGGTCCGCAGCCGCTCGCCGAGCAGGGTCGCGCCCCGCCGTCCCTCGTCGACGAGCGGGATGTCGGTGCGGCCGGTGTGCTTGCCGAGGAGCGACCATTCGGTCTGGCCGTGCCGGACGAGCAGAATGCGCGGTGCCATGGTGCAGAGCCCCCTGGATGATCAAAGCGGTGGTCCTCCATCATGCATGGTCGGGCCACCGATCAGGGGAGCGAGGCCGGACCGCCCGAGGCAACCTCGGGGGCGCCCGGAGCGTCCCTCCCTGAGCCGGTACCCGACGACCCGGCACCGCGTCGCAGACCGTACGGTTGACCGGTGGCCGGTCCGGCCGGCGCAGTACGCACGAGGGGGAACGAACGGATGACGCACACCACGGCCGCCACGGCTCACCACCGGCCGCGCTGGTGGACCGAGCTGGCTCTGCTGGCGCTGGTGTACGTCGCATACTCGGCGGGCCGCCTGCTGGCCCGCGGCGACGTGTCGACGGCCGTCGACAACGGCCTCGCGATACTCAGGGCGGAGCGGGCCGTCTCGCTGGACTTCGAGACCCCGCTGAACCGCCTCTTCACCGAGAACGCCGCCATCGGCGTCCCCGCGGACTTCGTCTACGCGTCGCTGCACTACCTGGTGACGCCCCTGATCCTGGTCTGGCTGTTCCGCCGCCGGCCGTTCCAGTACCGCGCCGCCCGGACCTGGCTGATGGTCTCCACCCTCCTCGGGCTCGTCGGCTTCACCCTGGTGCCGACCTGCCCGCCCCGGCTGCTGGACGCCGGGCACGGCTTCGTCGACACGATGGCCCAGTACAGCTCGTACGGCTGGTGGGGCGCGGAGGCCAGCGCGCCGCGCGGCATGGGCGGCTTCACCAACCAGTACGCGGCGATGCCGAGCCTGCACGTCGGCTGGGCCCTGTGGTGCGGGGTCATGCTGTGGCGCTTCGGCCGCACCCCGCTGATGCGGACGCTCGGCGTGGCGTACCCCCTGGTCACCGTGATCGTGGTGATGGGGACGGCCAACCACTACTTCCTGGACGCGGTCGCCGGCGCGGCCGTGATGGGCGCGGGCCTGCTGCTGGCGAAGCCCGCGATGCGGCTCGCGGACCGGGTCCGGTCCCGGATCACCGGCGGCGGGGCGGCGGCCCTTCCGGCCGTAGGGACCCCGGTTGTCGGTGGCGGATGCCACACTTCCACGGGTGAGCGCATCCCAGGGCAGCGGGCCTCCTCCGCCGCAGGCACCACAAGCACCGCAGGCACCGTCGGACGCCCCGCGGACACCGCGGGAATCCCCGCCGGCCCCGCGCCGGACGCCGCCCCGGGAGCCGTCGCGCACCACGGCCCCGCCGGGGGAGCCGACGACACCGCTCCGGCAGCGGCTCGCTGAGCTGAGGGGCGCCGGGACCCGCCCCAAGCCGCTGGACGCCCGGGCGCTGGCCGCCCTGGCGGCCAATCCCGGCTGTGAGCGCCGCGCCCTGCTCGACGGGGCGGGGGTCGACAAGGGCGCGCTGGCCGTCGCGCTGGGTTCGTCCGCGGTCTTCGGCCAGTCGCAGTTCGCCTTCATGCGGGGCAATGCCTTCGAGGCGAGGGTCGTTTCGGACGGCGGTGCCGAGCTGATGAGACTGCTGGGTGCCGAGGGGGAGGGGGCGTTCCGGCTCCCCGATCTGACCGCCGCGGGTCCGGAGGGCCGCACCGCGCGTACCGCGCTGGCGCTGCGCGAGGCGACCGCGGAGGGCGGCTGGAGCCTGCTGCGGCATCCGCTGCTGGCACTGGAGGTGGCCGGGTCCCCGGCCTATCTGGAGCCCGACGCGGTGGTGGTCGGCCCCGACGGCGGCTGGACGGTCGTCGAGATCAAGTCCTTCCCGATGATCGACGCCTCCGCCGACGCCGCGAAGGTGGGCGCCGCCGCCCGCCAGGCCGCGGTGTACGCGCTGGCGCTCGAGCACACCGCCCGCCTGGTGCCGGGCGCTCGGGTGGCGGACAGCGTGCTGCTGGTCTGCCCCAAGGACTTCTCCAATCTGCCGACGGGGTCGACGGTGGACATCCGCAAGCAGTTGTCCGTGACCCGCCGCCAGCTGGCCCGGCTGACCCGGGTCGAGGACCTCGCGGCGGCCCTGCCCGAAGGGACGACGTTCGCGCTCGACCGGCCGTCCGAGGAGCTGTCCGCCGCAGTGGCCTGTGTTCCGGCGGCGTACGCCCCCGACTGTCTGGCCGCCTGCGAGCTGGCCTTCCACTGCCGGGAGCGGGCCCGGGAGGCCGGGGCGGTGGAAGCCCTCGGCCGCTCGGTCCGCGGGGAGCTGGGCGGGCTGACGACGGTGGCCGGGGTGCTCGCCGCCGCCCGGGGCACCGAGGGCGATCCGGCGGATCCCGCGGTCGCCGCGCTCCGGCGCGCCGCGGCCCTGCGCGCGGAGGCTCTGGCGGCCGGAGGCGTCCGATGAGCCTGATCGCCACACTCGCCCGGCTGGAGGCGCTGGAGTGCGGGCGGGCCCGCCCGCTGGCGACCGTCCGGCACCGCAGGGTCTCCGACCGGCCGCTGGTGCTCGTACCGCTGACCACCGCCGGTGAGGCGGGCGCGCCGCTCGGCGCGCTCGTCGGCACCGACCGGGACGCGCCCCGGCTGCTGACCGTCGCCCAGCCCCGGGACCGCGAGCTGCGGTTCGCCTTCCTCGCCGAGCTGGCCGACGCGGTCCTGCCCCATCTGGATGCGTACGCGGACGACGTCGAACTCGTCGAACGCGCGGCCACCGACCCGGAGAGCGGCAAGCGCACCAAGGTCGAGGCCGAACTCTGCGCCGACGCGCCCCAGATCGTGGTGCCCGGCCGGGCCGCGGTGGACTTCGTCCGGCTGCTGGGCCGGTCGATGCGGTTCCGCCGGACCGCCGAACAGGATCCGGACGCGCCCTATCCCGCGCCGCCGCGGGTCCCCCTCCTCGGCCGCTGGTTCACGCATTACGGGGAGCGGGCCAGGGTCCCCGGCTCCTCCCTGCTCGTCGCCGCGACGGACCTGCTGAACCGGCACTGGGCCACCGGCCAGTCGTCGCTGGAGGACCAGCATCTGGGGGCGCTGCTGGCCTGGGTCGACCCGCCGGACGGGGAGCCGGGCGCGGCTGCGGCGCTCCGCGCCGAGCTGGGCCGGGACGCCCGGGGCCAGTTGCTCTGCCCGCCCGCCGGCCCGGCGACGGACCCGGCGTTCGACAACCGGCTGCTCGCCCCCGCGGTCGAGAGCTACGACCGGCTCCGGCTGCAACTGGCGGCCGCCGAGGACGGCGCCTACGCGGAGGGCTGGCTGGGCGAGCTGGCCGTCGCCGAGCGGGAGATCCGCCGGCTGCTGCTCTCCCAGACGGAGCCCACCTGGCATGCGGTGTGGCGCGCCCTCGACCTGGTGAGGGAGCTGCCGGAGGGGGCCAGGGTGACCGACCGGTGGACCCGGGACCGCTGGTCGTTCACGGCCCACCGGGACCGGGTACGGGCCGGGGAGCCCCCGCAGCCGCGCCGGGACGACGCGGTGACCGCGGCCCGCAAGCTCGCCACCCGGGAGACCGCGCAGGCCGAGCTGGACGCCCAGGAGGCGCTGGACGATCCGCTGGTGCTGGCGGGGCGGCGGCTGGCCGGGGAGGCGTTCACCGGTGAGGTCACCGAGGTGGTGATGGCCTGGTCGGAGTCGAAGCGGCCGTCGCCCCGGCCGCTGATCACCTTCCGTACGGACGACCGCCCCCATCTGGGCGAGCGGGTCAAGGTGTACCGCTCGCTGGACGGCCGCCCCCAGTCGGCCGAGCTGGCGCACCAGGAGGTCGACGGATCGCTGGTGCTGAGGCTGCTGGACCGGATGGGCCGGTCGAAGGACCCCGCGGAGGGTTCCGTTCCGGCCAAGGGCGACCGGATCGCCTGGACCCTGTTCGAACACGACCAGCGGGGCGGGCCGAAGCTGCCCGAGGCGGAGGAGACGCCGTGGACGCACGGCGGCCCGCCGTCCGCGTCCGCCGAGGACCCCGACCCCGTGACCCCGGAGGACCTGCTGTGACGACCGCTCCCGTCCGCGACCCCGGTGCCGAGGCCGCCCGCGCCACCGAGGCGATCCTGGCGGACACCCTCGGCGGCACGGAGCGCGGTGTCGTCGTCGACTCCCCGCCGGGCGCCGGGAAGTCGACGCTGGTGGTCCGTGCCGCCCGGGAACTGGCCGCCGCGGGCCGCCGGCTGATGGTGATCGCCCAGACCAACGCCCAGGTCGACGATCTGGTGCTGCGGATCGCCGAGAAGGATCCGGAACTGCCGGTCGGCCGGCTCCACAGCAGTGACCCCGACCCGTACGACAAGGCCCTGGACGATCTGCCGTCGGTCCGGAAGTCCTCGAAGGCGGCGGAGCTGGCCGGGCTGGACATCGTCATCTCCACGGCCGCGAAGTGGGGGCACGTCCAGGGCGTCGAACCCTGGCCGCACGCCATCGTCGACGAGGCGTACCAGATGCGCTCCGATGCCCTGCTGGCCGTCGCCGGGCTCTTCGAACGGGCCCTGTTCGTGGGGGACCCGGGCCAGCTCGACCCCTTCTCCATCGTCGGCGCCGACCAGTGGGCCGGGCTGTCGTACGACCCCTCGGCGAGCGCCGTCTCCACTCTGCTCTCGCACAACCCCGGACTGCCCCAGCACCGGCTGCCGGTGTCCTGGCGGCTGCCCGCGTCGGCCGCGCCGCTGGTGTCCGCCGCGTTCTATCCGTACACCCCGTTCCGCAGCGGTACGGGACCGGAGGACCGGCGGCTGAGCTTCGGCGTGCCCTCCGACGGTTCGGCGTACGACCGCGTCGTCGACGAGGCCGCGGAATCCGGCTGGGGGCTGCTGGAGCTGCCCGCGCGGCACACTCCGCGCACCGATCCGGAGGCGGTCCGGGCGGTGGCCCTGACGGTCCGCCGGGTGCTGGACCGGGGCGGCGCGGCGACCGCGACGGCCGGGGCGGAGCCGACCCCGGTCACCGCCGACCGGGTCGCCGTCGGCACGGCCCACCGCGACCAGGCGGCGGCGGTCCGCGCCGCGCTCGCGCGGCTGGGGATCCACGATGTCACCGTGGACACCGCCAACCGCCTCCAGGGCCGGGAGTTCGATGTCACGGTCGTCCTCCACCCCCTGTCGGGCCGCCCCGACGCCACGGCCTTCCATCTGGAGACGGGCCGCCTCTGCGTACTGGCCTCCCGTCACCGCCACGCCTGCATCGTGGTCTGCCGCGCGGGCGTCCCCGCCCTGCTGGACGCCCACCCGTCGACCGAACCGGTCCGCCTCGGCGTCACGGTGAAGTTCCCGGACGGCTGGGAGGCGAACCACGCGGTCCTGGCCCATCTGGCGGAACACCGGGTGGCCCTGCGCCCGTAGGGGCGACCGCCCTGGCCGGGGGGCGGCCCGGCACACCGGCGGGGACCGCCGCCCCGGAGGGCCGCCGCGTCCGGCGGGAGGCCGGGGTGGTGCCGTGTGGCGGCGCGGCGGACGGTTCGCGGTGCGGCGGTGCGCCGGTGCGTCCGGCGGAACACCACGTGGGTGCCGGTCCGCCGTGCGCGTGCACGGGACGCGGTCCCGCCGCGCCGGACGCCGGGCCGGGGCGGCACCCAGCCGGGTGCCGTCGGGTGTCCGCTGCCCCGGCTACGGGTCCGGCACACCGCCGGTGGCCGCCACCCGTCTCTCCGCGGGTGGCGCCCTGCTGCCGCCGCCCCCGTGCGCGGGACGCGGCCCCGCCGCGCCGGATACCCGGTCGGGGCAGCACACAGCCGTGACGCCCGGTATCCGCTGCCCCGGCTACGGGTCCGGTCTTGGACCGGTAGCAGAGGCCGCGCCCCTCCCGCCGCCGGAGGCGACCCGCGCGGGTGCCGTGCGGACCGTACCGGGACCGAGGCGGCCCCGGTGACGCGGCGGCGGCCGCCGCCCGGCCCGTACGGGGCAGGGGCGGTCAGACCCGGAGTGCCTGCTCGTCGCGGAAGGTCAGGAAGGCCGCCACGCCCTCCTCCGCCCGGTGCGGGGCCAGCAGGGCCGCGGTGGTGTTGATCATGGACTGGATACGGGAGGACTGGACGCCGTCCAGCAGGCTCAGCGCTTCCCGGCCCGCGGCGGCCGCCTCGTCGTAGGCGCCGCCGCGGGCCAGGGAGACGGCCAGTTCGGCGCGGTAGAGCGCCAGATTGCGGGTGAAGCGGTGGTCCTGGAGGTCGGCGGCCCGGCGGGCGTGGTGGACCGCGCGGGTCCAGTCGCCCAGCCGGGCCCAGCACTGGGCCTGGAGGAACTCCAGCTCGGGCTCGCCGAAGAAGGACATCCACTCCGGGTCGGCGTCCGAAGCGCCCCGGGCGAACTGGGTGTGCGCCCGCCCCAGGGAGGCCTCGCAGCCCGCCCGGTCGCCGAGCCCCGACCAGCCCCCCGCCTCGCGCAGGGCGAGCAGCGAGAGCAGCCGGGGGGAGCCGAGGTCACGGGCGGCCCGGCCGCCCGCCTGGGCCGAGCGGACGGCCTCCCGGTGCCGCCCCGCGTCGCGGGCCAGGAAGGAGGCGTTGGAGAAGGCGTGTGCCTCCAGGCCGGGATCCCCGGCCATCCGCGCCGTGGCCAGCGCCTCCGCGTAGTGCGAGCGGGCGTCGTCCGCCCGGCCGGAGTCATGGGCCAGCCAGCCGACGGAGATCGCCAGCTCACCGGCGCCCGCGTGCAGCCGGTCGGAGGTCTCCCGGTGCGCGGTGACCCCGGAGTCCAGCAGGGCGTAGGCGGCCTGCAGCGGCTGTGCCGCGCGCTGGTAGAGGCCGTCGGCCCCGTACCGGTCGTCCAGCAGCCGGATCCGCCGTACGGCGTCCTCGACGGCCCCGACCTCCGTCTCCCCGATCCGGCGCCGTGCCGGTACGGTGCCCTGTTCCGGCAGGGCGCCGATCACGGCCCCGAGCACCGGGCCGAAGGACGCGGTCGCCACCGTGGCTGAGCCGCCCGTCATGAATGCGCGACGCAACACGTCGCTCTCCTCGTCGTTCTTGCCGTCATCGTCCGTGGTGCCGCCGGTCCCGGGACCCGCGGTGTGGCCGGCCTCCTCCGGCGGCCGTTCCCGGACGGAGGTCCGTGCGGTGCCGCCGGTGGCCCGGCTCCGGCCGCCGCCCCGTACCCGGTCCCGGTCCTGGAAGCCCAGGTCCGTCAGGCCGAGCCCGGGGAACATATGCCGGAAGACCCGCTCGTACGCGTAGTTGGGGCAGCGGATCTCGCCCGCCTCCACCCGCCCGATGTACCGGGCGTCGCACGAGACCTGCTCGCCGATTTCGCGGGCGGCCTTCCGTACGGCCGCCGCGAACTCCCCGGGGGAGCGGTGGCCGCGCAGCCTCCGGAAGACGAGATTGGGGACCGGTGATGCCTGCCGTGATGTCCGTGACGACGACGCCATGGCCGAGCCCTCTCTTGGTGCACCGTTGTTCCCGGCGAGCCGAACGTACCGGCTGCGGAGGGCCGTTCACCTGGACTTTGGCTACAAAAGGGATAACTCCCCCCGGATCTGCCATGAACTGCCATCCTTTGCGGCGGAGTGTTGCCGTAGCCCTTGACGCCCTGGGGCGTTGAACTTCTTGGAGGCGCAGTCCGTGCCTCGTGGTGTACGAGGAGGGGATCCCCTTGTTGGAGGCCGGCATGGAGAGCAGCGTCGGCGGGGCCCGCGGGGCCGTGGACGCCGAGCAGGGCGGCGGCCCGGGTGCCGTACCCGGCGGCGGACCCGGCGGCCCGGGCGGGGAGCCGTGCGATCTGGTGACCGTCCCCACCCGGCAGGGTCTTGAGGCCGTGGACATCCTGCGGCGTACGGCCGCGCCCGCGGTCGGCCCGGTACTGCACGACGGCGCCTGCGACACCCTCGGGTTCCTGGTGCCGCCGGGCACCGCGGACGGCTGGGACGTGCCCGGCAGCGCGTGTACGGAGACCCCGCGGCCCGGCAGCGGCGGCTGGCTGCTGCCGCCGGAGGGTGCCGAGCGGGTCACCGACCCGGAGGTGCTGCGGGAGGCGCTCGGCGAGGCGGCCCGGCTGATCGAGGTCGTGGACCGCTGCACCTGACCGGGCCGGCACGGCCCCGCCCGTCCGAGCGGATCCCGCCCCTCGCACCCCGCCCGGAGGAAACGCTTCTTCGGTGGAGGGGCCCGGGCGGGGAACGATAATGAGGGCATGGCGAAGAGCAGACGACGGCGCGGCGGCGGGTCCGGGACCGAGGAGGCCCTCACCGCCGCGGTCGGCGGCGGCGAGGCCGAACTGGTACCCGACCCGGAGCGCCCGCGGGCCTGGACGCTGCTGGTCGACGGGGCGCCCCAGTCCCATGTGGACCTGGACGACCCGGAGCGGCTCTCCTTCGCCTACCAGCGGCGGCTCGGCCATGTCGCCGACCTCGCCGCACCCCCCGGACGGCCGGTGCACGCCCTGCACCTGGGCGGCGGGGCCTTCACCCTGGCCCGCTACATCGCGGCCACCCGGCCCCGCTCCACCCAGCAGATCGCCGAGCTGGACGGTGCCCTGGTGGAGTTCGTCCGGGCCCGGCTGCCGCTCGACTCCCGGGCCCGGATCCGGGTCCGGACCGCGGATGCCCGGGCCGCGCTGGAGCGGATCCCGGACGCCTGGGCGGATCTGGTGATCGCGGACGTCTTCGGCGGGGCCCGTACCCCGGCCCATCTGACGAGTACGGAGTTCCTCACGGAGATCCGCCGGGTTCTGAAGCCAGCCGGCTGGTACGCGGCGAACATCACCGACGGCGGCCCGCTGACGCATCTCCGCGGCCAGGTCGCCACGGCGGCCGCGGTCTTTCCCGAACTCGCCCTCGCCGCCGATCCGGCCGTACTGCGCGGCCGCCGTTTCGGCAACGCGGTCCTGGTGGGGGCGGCCGGGGAGCTGCCCGTCGCCGAACTGACCCGGCGGATCGCGAGCGACCCCCATCCCGGCCGGGTGGAACACGGCCGTACGCTGGCCGGCTTCACGGGCGGCGCCCCGGCGGTCACCGACGCGACGGCCCGCCCGTCCCCGGCCCCGCCGCCGGGCGCCTTCGACTGACGCCCCGCCGCACACCTGCTCGCGGGTCGGGGGACCCTGTTGTGCGCGGCCCCGTTCACGAGGTCGCCGCACACCTGCCCGCGCGGGCCGGGGGAGAGCGCAACGGCCCTGCCGCCGGTCGCCGCCGGGAACGGGCACGGCGTGCCCGGTCTCCGGCCCGCCCCGACGTTCAGCGGAAGGGCCGGTGCACCCGGGGCTCCGGTATCCGGCCGCCGGGCGGCGGGAAGGGCCCGCGGGCCCGGGGACCTCGGCGGTAACCGGCCTACGGCGCTTCGCGCTCGTCGAAGTCGAAGCGCGGCGGATGGCCGTTCCAGATGCAGAACACCGAGATCTCCCGGGTATCGCTGGTGAAGACCACCCGGATATAGGTCGGGTCCTTGTAGACGTCCATCTTCCAGCCCTTGTTCGGGGTGGCGGACAGCAGCTCCGCGGAGGCCGGGCCCACATCGAACAGCGCCTGACCGCCGTCGACCGTCTGGCCCTTCACCGTGCCCTTGGGCTTGGTGCTCACCGGGGTGCCGACCGGACTGCTGGCGGGAGGGCTCGCGCCGCCGCCGCTGCCGGGCGTGCCACCGGCCGGGGCCTGCGGCGAACTGCCGCCGGTACCGCCGCCACTGGCGCCGGACCCGCCGGACGATCCCTCCGTGACCCGGGACCCGGGGGTGTCCGAGGTCTTCGACGGCCGGGTCTCCGGCTCCGGCGGCGGCCGGTGCGTGGTGGAGACCTGGGGCTTCGCCTGGGTGGTCGGGTCCTCTCCGGCGTTGATCGGCACGGCGATCGGCCGGTCGTAGGCGGTTCCCGACATCACCGTATGGACGCCCCACCACGTCAGCGTCACCGCTGCCCCGGTGGACAGCGTCCACGCCATGGCATGTACAAGTCCTCTACGCATCGTGGCCATACTGCACCACGTACCCCTTCCCTGTCCCCAAGAGGATCGGGCTGCTCCGGATCACCGTCCCGTGGCCGGCTGCCGGTTGCCGTCCCGTCCGAGGTGTGAACGGGAAGGTCCGGAACAGGACCGGGATCGCCCGGATGGCGTACGGTGCCGCTCATGGCACGTGTGCTCGTGGTCGAGGACGACCAGTTCGTACGCTCCGCCCTCATCCGGCATCTGACCGAGGCATCCCATATCGTCCGGAGTGTCGGTACCGCCCTGGAGGCATTGCGCGAGGTTGCTCATTTCCGGTTCGACGTGGTCATTCTCGATCTCGGCCTGCCCGATCTCGACGGGTCCGAGGCCCTGAAGATGCTGCGCGGTATCACCGACGTACCGGTGATCATCGCGACTGCCCGCGACGACGAGAGCGAAATCGTCCGGCTCCTCAACGACGGTGCCGACGACTACCTCACGAAGCCCTTCTCCGTCGAGCATCTCTCCGCCAGGATGGCGGCGGTGCTGCGGCGATCCCGGAGCACCACGGGCGAGGCGCCGCCGTCACGGGTGATCCAGGTCGGCGGACTCTCCATCGACCCCCTGCGCCGACAGGCCGAACTCGACGGCTCCCCCCTCGATCTGACCCGCCGTGAGTTCGACCTGCTGACCTTCCTCGCCGGCCGCCCCGGCGTGGTGGTGCCCCGCAAGGAACTGCTCGCCGAGGTCTGGCAGCAGAGCTACGGCGACGACCAGACCATCGACGTCCATCTGAGCTGGCTGCGGCGGAAACTCGGCGAGACCGCCGCCCGGCCGCGCTATCTGCACACCCTCCGCGGAGTCGGAGTGAAGCTCGAACCCCCCACTGGACACCCGGAACACCAACGAGGTCATCAGAGATGAGATGGGCGCTGGTCAAGGTCGCACTGGCCGTCACCGTGATGGTTGTGGTGGCCTTCGCCGTACCACTGGGGCTCGTGATCAAGGAGATGGCGCGGGACAGGGCGCTCACCAACGCCGAACGCCACACCGCCGGTGTCCTCACGACCCTGTCCATGACCACCGAACGCGTCCCGCTGGAGGTCGCGGTCCAGAACAGCCCGGCGGGCATGGCCGGCCGGATGTCCGTCCATGTCCCGGCCGACCCCGACGCCGGACAGCCCCAGGCCGTCGACATCGGTACCCCCCGCGCCGGGCGGGCCGACCACGCCCTCGTCCAGCGGCTGACCCGGGCCTCCACCACCAAGGTGACCGGCGGCACCGCGCTGCTCCAGCCCATCCATCTGCGGAACGACAAGGTCGCCGTGGTCGAGGTGTACGTCCCGGACTCCGAGACCCGCCGGGGGGTGACCACCGCCTGGCTGATGCTCGCCGGAGTCGGCGTGGCCCTGGTCCTGGGCTCGGTCGCGGTGGCCGACCGGCTCGGGGTACGGATGGTCCGCTCCGCCCAGCGGCTGGCCGGGGCCGCCCATGAGCTGGGGGAGGGCCAGCTCGGCGTCCGGGTGCCCGAGGAGGGCCCGAAGGAGCTGCGCTCGGCCGCCGTCGCCTTCAATGCCATGGCCGATCAGGTCGTCCAGCTCCTGGCCAATGAGCGGGAGCTGGCCGCCGACCTCTCCCACCGGCTCCGTACCCCGCTGACCGTGCTCCGGCTGAACGCCGCTTCGCTCGGCGACGGACTCGCCGCCGAGCAGACCCGAGCCGCGGTCGAGCAGCTGGAGCGGGAGGTCGACATCATCATCCGCACCGCCCGCGAGGCCAAGCCGCAGACCACGGCGGCCGGACCGGGCGGCGGCTGCGATGCCGCCGAGGTGGTCCGGGAGCGGATGGACTTCTGGTCGGCCCTGGCGGAGGACGAGGGCCGCCGGGTACGGGTCGCGGGCGTCGAACGGCCGGTGCGGATCCCGGTCGGCCGCCCCGAGCTGGCCGCCGCGCTCGACGCCCTGCTGGGCAATGTCTTCCGCCACACCCCCGAGGGCACCGCCTTCTCGGTCGACGTCCACAACGGCGAGGACGCGGTGATCGTGCTGGTCTCCGACGCGGGGCCCGGGATCGCCGACCCGGCCGCCGCGCTGGCCCGCGGCAACAGCGGCGGCCGCGACGGCTCCACCGGGCTGGGCCTCGACATCGTTCGCCGGGTCGCCGAGTCGACCGGCGGCGACGTACGGATCGGCAGCTCGGTCCTCGGCGGCACCGAGGTGCGGATCTGGATCGGTCTCGACACCCGGGCCGCCGATCCCGAAGAGCGCCGCCGGAGTGGTCACCGGGTCCCGGACCGGCGCCGTACCCTGATCTCGGCGGGCCGCCGCGGCCGCGCCGAGCACTGACCGTCCGGACGGTCCGCCACCGTCCCCGGACGCACCGGCCGGCCGCCGCCGGCCCGGGCTCCGCACCATCCGGCGGCCGTATCGCCCGCCGCTCCGCCGGGCCCGGCCGGACCGCCGGCGGCCCGCCCCGCAGCCCGTCCGGAACCCCTCTGGGTTAACAGGTTCCGATGCTGCCCTTAACGGCGCCCTAAGAACTCCGGCCTCCGCCCGGAATGCCCGCTCCGTTTCTTCACGGCCCGGTAACGTGCTGTGCACCCCCCTCGGGGGCACTCGACGAACCATCCGCACCACACCCCCCACCGCGCGTCCCGGTCGGTTCCCCATCCCCCCACACTCCGGCCGGGGCGCGCGTCTCCGTTTCCGGCTGCGGGGGCGCCGGAACGGCCCGTGCGGTCTCCGCCCCACCCGCCCACCACATCCGGTGGGGCGGGGGCCGCGTCCCGGGTGCCGTCACGGCTCCCGCCGGCTCCAGGGGGAGCACCGCCCCGGCCGCCAGGGCCAGCAGCGCCGTCGTCGCCACCGAGCGGCAGACCGGCCCCGGGCCGTCCCAGAAGGCCGCCATCCCCCGTACCTCCGTACCTCGCCGACCCCGGCCCGTGCGGCAGCGGTCCCGTGTCCATGCTCCGCCTCCGGGCCCGCCGGGAACATCCGGCCCGCCGGAGCCCCGGTACGGGGGCAGCCCCCCTTGCCGCCCCGGAGAAGCCCGGCCGCGGCGCTCCGGAAGCCGCCTGAGGGCGCCGGGGGAAGGGAAGGGACCGGGAAGGAGGGGACGGCGGGGAAGAAGGGGGAGGCGGGGAAGAAGGGGGAGGCCGGAAAAACGTGACGACCGTGCAGACCGGCCGGGCGGTGCGGGAGCCGGTGCGGGCGCACGGCGGCCCCGCGGTGCCGGGGCGGCACAACGAGAAGGGCCCCGGTCCGAAGACCGGGGCCCTTGTCAGGGTGAGTGACGGGACTTGAACCCGCGACATCCTGGACCACAACCAGGTGCTCTGCCAGCTGAGCTACACCCACCATGACCGGTCGTTTTTCCGACCGGCCGAGAAAAAGTGTACAGGGTTCCGGAGGGTGCTCGTACCAGGGTTTTCCCGACCCCTGTCCGACTCCGTGCGAACCCCGTCCGAACGGCTGTGCCGGGGGCCTCTCAGCCCGTCGGCACCACGTGCTTCGCGGCGATCGCCCTGGCGGTGTCGGAGTCCGGGCCGGGCTGCGGTACGAAGACCGCCTCGCGGTAGTACCGCAGCTCGGCGATGGACTCGCGGATGTCCGCCAGCGCCCGGTGGTTGCCGTTCTTCTCGGGACTGTTGAAGTACGCCCTCGGGTACCAGCGCCGGGCCAGCTCCTTCACCGAGGAGACGTCCACGATCCGGTAGTGGAGGTACTGCTCCAGCGCGGACATGTCCCGGGCCAGGAAGCCCCGGTCCGTGCCCACCGAGTTCCCGCAGAGCGGTGCCTTGCGGGGTTCCTTCACATGCTCGCGGACGTACGCCAGCACCTGGGCCTCGGCATCGGCGAGGGTGGTGCCCCCGGCGAGCTCGTCGAGGAGGCCCGAGGCGGTGTGCATCTGGCGCACCACCTCGGGCATCGACTCCAGCGCCGCGTCCGGCGGGCGGATCACGATGTCCACCCCTTCACCGAGCACGTTCAGTTCCGAGTCGGTGACCAGCGCGGCCACCTCAATGAGTGCGTCGTCGGACAGCGAGAGCCCGGTCATCTCGCAGTCGATCCACACCATGCGATCGTTCATGCGTCCACTTTATGGCGCACTCCGCTGGCCGGGCAGACTCGGGCGCCCCGGGCCCGCCGCATAGGCGCCGTGCGGCGGCTTCCCCAGCTCCGGCGGCAGCCCCGGAGGACCACCCGGGGCCCGCCTGGCCTGCGACGGAACAATGGACTCGACCATCGAAGGCGGAGCCGGCTCGCCCTGGGGGCGCCGGACCCGGTAGGCCGCCCGGTAGGCGGCCGGCGAGGAACCGAGCTGCCGCCGGAAGTGGCCCCGGAGGGCCACCGGTGACCGGAAGCCGCAGCGGCCCGCGACCTCGTCCACCGAGTAGTCCGAGGTTTCCAGCAGCCGCTGGGCCTGGAGCACCCGCTGGGTGATCAGCCACTGGAGCGGCGCGCTGCCGGTCAGGGAACGGAATCGCCGGTCGAACGTGCGTCGGCTCATGTACGCCCGGGCCGCGAGAGTCTCCACGTCGAACTGTTCGTGAAGGTGCTCCAGCGCCCACGAGACGACCTCGGCCAGCGGGTCCGACCCGATTTCCTCTGGTAAAGACCTGTCCAGATAGCGCTCCTGCCCGCCGCTGCGCCGTGGCGGGACGACCAGCCTGCGGGCGAGCGCCCCGGCGGCCTCCGTACCGTGATCAGTACGCACGATGTGCAAACACAGATCGATTCCGGCAGCCGTTCCGGCCGAAGTGAGCACATCGCCGTCGTCGACGAAGAGCTCCCGCGGATCGACATGGACGGACGGGTACCGCTTGGCCAGCGTCGGCGCGTACATCCAGTGCGTCGTGGCCGGGCGGCCGTCCAGCAGACCGGCCGCGGCGAGCACGAATGCCCCCGTGCACAGTCCGACGATCCGGGCGCCTTCCTCATGGGCCCGGCGCAGTGCGTCGAGCGCCTCGGGCGGTGGCGGCGAGGTGATGGATCGCCATGCCGGGACGACGACGGTGCCCGCCCGGCTGATCGCTTCCAGACCGTACGGCGCGGTGAGTTCGAGGCCGCCGGTGGTCCGCAGCGGTCCCTCCTCGCCTGCGCAGACGAGCAGTCGGTAGCGGGGTACTCCGGCGTCCTGGCGGTCGATACCGAACACCGAGAGCGGTATGGAACTCTCGAAGATGGGGCCGCCGCTGAACAGCAGTACCGCGACGACTTCCCGGCGCCGGCGCCCCGAGAGCTTTCGTGCTGCCTCCGGTGCGGCGGAGTCCTGACTCATGACGCTAAGCCCCCCTCGGTATTCGCGTCTCCCCGTTCTTTGCGGGCCGTTCGCTCCTGCACTTTTCCCCTTGGTTGTGCGCGAGTACCGGAGCCTTCGATACTCATGATCGAATCTACTGGGTCCCGTGGTGCCGACGAGACAAGTTCGGCATGCCCCGCTATGTCGGTCCGGCAAGTTGGCGCGAAGCATTCGATCACGAAGCGTTCCATCTGCAAGGCCGGTAGGGAAGTGCGCCTCTCGTGCATGGCCCGTCCCCATAGGGTGCCACCGTCGGCGAAGACCCTTTCCGGCCTGCTGACAAGGGGGTTGGCAGGCCATTTCGCCAAGGGATGCGCGATGGCCCGAACTTGGCTGAAACTATACGGGTCCAGGTGTGCGAACGGGCCGGATCCCGCTCACTCCCCCGGGGGAAACCCGCCGCCGTGACGGCCCCGGGCCCGGGTCTCCGGGGCGGCCCGCGGCCGGGGCCCGGCCGCCTGCTCCGCGAGGGCCCGCGCGGCGTTGCGCTCGGAATGCCGGAGCAGTACGCGACAGGCCGCGGTCACCGCCGCGAGGCCCAGCGCGGCCGCCGCGGCACCCCCGACGGACGCCCCGTAGACGACCAGTACGACGGGGACGAGCAGACAGCTGAAGGCGGCCCAGCGGACGACGTCACCGGCCGGATCCCCGCCGCCGTCGGCCGGACGGGCGGCACCGCCCGGCGCGGGGCGGCCGGGGTCGCCGGGTGCCGGGGGAGCGGGGCGGAAGGAGGGGTCTGCCGTGGGGGCGGAGTGCTCGGACGAAGCGGCCGGCGGGTCGGCGGACGGATGCGTCGGCACGGAAAGTCTCCTCCGGACTGCGGTCACGGCTGCGGGGGTCCGAGGGGCCAACGAGGACCGTTGCCTTCCGGTCACTGCGGCGGACACCGTCTCGACCGCATGGACCGCACCCGAACGGAAGACCCGCGCGGGTCCGGCGCCTCCCCCGTGACCTGCCGTACGGCGGTTTCCGGACCGCTCCGGCCGGTCGAACGGCCCCCGGCGGCCGCGTACCGGCCCGGCACCCTCCGGCGGCTCCGGGCACCTGCCCGGGGGGCCGGAACGGGTACGGGCCGCGTACGGCCGCCGGTCCGCTGTAGGCACCACATGGCATTGCCAACGAGGACGCCCTCGGGCATGCTCCCTGGAACGCCCGGTTGGGGCGGCGGCCTCTGGGCAGGAGAGGAGTGTCGCCGTACCCTTACGGGTATGGGCCAGGGAAGATGATTCCCGGACACAGCACCGCTCAGCCTGTTCTGTTGTTCCCCCCTTCCGCTGATCCCACAGAGGACTTTCTTCGCCGAGACACCCATGGCCGGTCATGAGATCAACGAACCCGCGGACCGCAAGCAGGTAGCCGACTCCGTGTCGGATCTGCAAGCGGCGGAAGAGGCGCGCCCTTCCTGCGATCCGGCGTTCCGCCACGGCGTCGTCGTCGGCTTCGACGGCTCGACCTCCAGTGAGCGGGCGCTCGCCTATGCGATCGGCATGGCCCGGCGCTCCGGTTCGGGCCTGATCATCGTGCATGTGGCCAACAGGCTGCCGACCACCGTCTGGGCCGGCTGCGAGCCCCCCGTCTTCGTCGACGTCCCCGACCACCGCACCGAGGTGCTCGGTCTGGAGCTGGCCTGCGCCGACTATCTCTCCGAGGTCCCCTGGATCCTGGTGGAGCGGGGCGGCGACATCTGCCACGAGCTGGAGGAGGTCGGCCGGGAGTACTCGGCCGACGCCATCGTCGTCGGGTCGACGCACGGGATCGTGGGACGCATCTTCGGCTCGGTCGCGGGCCGGCTGGCCCGGCGGGCGCAGCGGCCCGTGGTGGTCATCCCCTGACGCCCGGCCCCGCGGAGCCCTGCCGGTGCCGGGCCCGCGGCCGCGGCCCCTTCTCCCGGCCCGCCGGCGTGCGCCGTCCCGGGAGGGAAGCGGCCGGGACCTCCGTGAGGTACGGGACCGGTGGTGTGCCGGAGCCCGACTGCCGCGCCCTTCAAGGGACTTGACGGAAATCCATGGCCGTCGCGAGGTGCTTTGTGCGCTCGTGAAGGGTACATAACGGCCAGCCGGGCCGGATGTGTTCGCCGGTATCCGGCCTCCGTCCCCTCGTCCCTTCGCCCCGGCGCACCACCCGGCGCGTCCGGGCGTGCCGCCCCGGGCCCGCTATCCGGGCCCGGCGTACCGGCACAGGGGCGTACCGGCACAGGAAAGGCGCGTACGCACTCCGCCCCGAAAACCACAACTGCACAGACAGGAAGGGAGCCCGCCGTGGACAACGACGTCTCCGCGGGAAGCGCCACCACTTCGACCCTCGGCCATCTCGCCCTCGGACTGACCCTGCTGGCCTTCGGCATCGGCACCACGGGCGTCGTCGACAACGTCGCCGCCGACGATGCCTCCGCCCTCGCCACCTGGGTGGGGGGTGTCGCCCTGTTCGTCGCCGGACTGCTGGCGTTCCGTGAGGGCGACACGGGCTCCGGGACCGCGTTCGGCGCGCTCGGAGCCTTCTGGTTCACCTGGGGAATGGCGGTCGGCGAGGTCGGTTCGGCCGAGGCGGCCGGGCTGTTCGCGCTGCTCTGGGCGCTGCTCGCACTGAGTCTGACCGCCGGGGCCGCCCGCGGCTCCTTCGTCCAGGGCCAGTACGGACTGCTCACGATCGGCCTGGCGCTCGTCGGTATCGGCACCCTCGCCGAGAGCGGCGGGGTGGTCAAGGCGGGCGGCTGGGTCGCCGTGGCCGCGGGCCTGGCGGCCTGGTACGGCGCGACGGCCGCGCTCGCCAAGTGGCCCACCTTCTCCGGGCGTCCCGCCGGCCGCGGAGTGACGGCCGCCGGCTGAGCGGGAGCCGGCCGGGCGGCGCGCCCGTACCGGCCGGCGCCTTCCCCCGCGTGACCGGTGGCGACGCGCGGGGGAACGGCTGTGCACGGGAAGCGGGCCCGGAGCCGAAGCCGCCTCCAGAGCAATGGCGTTGGCCGCAGCCACGTCCCGCACATGGACGAAGTCCCGTAGCTGCCCCCCGTCCTCGAACAC
>NZ_JBSFNQ010000116.1:0-18971 GCF_053981115.1 Streptomyces sp. NPDC003691
CCACCCGCTACGAGAAGACCGCCGAGTCCTACCAAGCAGCCCTCACCCTGGCATCGCTCCTGATGTGGGCGTGACATTTGAAGACAACTCCTAGGGGCGAGACCCGTAGGCCCCGGGACTCGGGAGGACTGACGGCGCCCGCCCGTGAACGCCCCAACCCACGAAGCCCTACAGCGCGGGCCGGAGGGCGCCCGGACCCGGAAGGGCCTCCAGCACGGGCACCGGGCGTCCCGGAACCCGCGAGGCGCTAGCCTCGCCTCGCGGAGGTCACGCGGTAGACGTCGTAGACGCCCTCCACGCCCCGGACCGCCTTCAGGACATGGCCCAGATGCTTGGGATCGCCCATCTCGAAGGTGAAACGGGAGGTGGCGACCCGGTCGCGGGAGGTCTGGACGGCCGCCGACAGGATGTTGACGTGCTGGTCGGACAGGACCCGGGTGACATCGGAGAGCAGCCGGGAGCGGTCCAGCGCCTCGACCTGTATGGCGACCAGGAAGACGGAGGACTGCGTCGGCGCCCATTCGACGTCGAGGATCCGCTCCGGCTGCTGCGACAGCGAGTCGACGTTGACGCAGTCCGCCCGGTGGACGGAGACCCCGCTGCCGCGGGTGACGAAGCCGATGATCGGGTCGCCCGGCACCGGGGTGCAGCAGCGGGCCAGCTTCACCCAGACGTCCTCGACGCCCTTGACCACCACTCCGGGGTCGGCGTTGGAGCGGCGCTTGCCGCGCTTGGTACGGGACGGCGGGGCGGACTCGGCGATGTCCTCGGTGGCCGCCTCCTCGCCGCCGAGCGCCGAGACCAGCTTCTGGACGACGCCCTGGGCGGCGACATGGCCCTCGCCGATGGCCGCGTACAGCGAGGAGATGTCGGGATAGCGCATCTCGTGGGCCAGGGTGACCAGGGAGTCGCCGGTGAGGATGCGCTGGATCGGCAGGTTCTGCTTGCGCATGGCCCGGACGATGGCGTCCTTGCCCTGCTCGATGGCCTCGTCGCGGCGCTCCTTGGAGAACCAGGCACGGATCTTGTTACGGGCCCGGGGCGACTTGACGAAGCCCAGCCAGTCCCGGGAGGGCCCGGCGCCCTCGGCCTTGGAGGTGAAGACCTCCACCAGATCGCCGTTGTCGAGGGTGGACTCCAGCGGCACCAGCCGCCCGTTGACCCGGGCGCCTATGGTGCGGTGGCCGACCTCGGTGTGGACGGCGTAGGCGAAGTCGACCGGGGTGGCCCCGGCGGGCAGCGCTATCACATCGCCCTTGGGCGTGAAGACGAAGACCTCGTTGCGGGAGAGGTCGAAGCGGAGCGACTCCAGGAACTCCGAGGGGTCCTCGGTCTCCTTCTGCCAGTCCAGCAGCTGGCGCAGCCACGCCATGTCGTTGAGGTGGTCGTCCTTGCCGGTCTTCTTCGGCACGTCGGTACGGACCTTGGAGGCCCCGGCGACGGCCTCCTGCTTGTACTTCCAGTGGGCCGCGATGCCGTACTCGGCCCGCCGGTGCATGTCGAAGGTGCGGATCTGGAGCTCGACGGGCTTGCCGTTGGGGCCGATGACCGTCGTATGGAGCGACTGGTACATGTTGAACTTCGGCATCGCGATGTAGTCCTTGAACCGGCCGGGGACCGGATTCCACCGCGCGTGGACGGTGCCGAGCGCCGCGTAGCAGTCGCGGACGGTGTCGACGAGGACACGGATGCCGACCAGATCGTAGATCTCCGCGAAGTCACGGCCGCGGACGATCATCTTCTGGTAGACGCTGTAGTAGTGCTTGGGGCGGCCGGTGACGGTCGCCTTGATCCGGGCGGCCCGGAGATCGGACTGCACCTCGTCGGTCACTATGGCGAGGTACTCGTCCCGCTTCGGCGCGCGTTCGGCGACCAGCCGGACGATCTCGTCGTACATCTTGGGGTAGAGGATCGCGAAGGCGAGGTCCTCCAGCTCCCACTTGATGGTGTTCATGCCCAGCCGGTGGGCCAGCGGGGCGTAGATCTCCAGGGTCTCGCGGGCCTTCTTCTCCTGCTTCTCCCGCTTGAGATAACGCATGGTGCGCATGTTGTGCAGCCGGTCGGCGAGCTTGATGACCAGGACCCGGGGGTCCTTGGCCATGGCGACGACCATCTTGCGCACGGTCTCCGCCTGGGCCGCCTCGCCGAACTTCACCTTGTCGAGCTTGGTGACCCCGTCGACGAGGAGGGCGACCTGGTCGCCGAAGTCGCGGCGCAGGGTGTCGAGGCCGTACTCGGTGTCCTCGACGGTGTCGTGCAGCAGCCCGGCCATCAGGGTCGCCGGGTCCATCCCCAGCTCGGCGAGGATGGTGGTGACGGCCAGTGGATGGGTGATGTACGGATCGCCGCTCTTGCGCTTCTGGCCCCGGTGCCAGCGCTCGGCGACCTGGTACGCCTTCTCGATCTGCCGCAGCGTCGACGTCTCGATCTTGGGGTCGTTGCTGCGGACGATGCGCAGCAGCGGTTCCAGGACGGGGTTGTACGGGGAGGACCGCTGGACGCCGAGCCGGGCGAGGCGGGCCCGCACCCGGTTGGAGGAGCCGCCGGAGCGGGACGCCGAGGCGGCGGGGGCGGGCGCCGGGCGGTTGGCGGGGGCCGGTCCGCGCCGGCCGGACTGCGGGGCCGCGGGCCGGACGGCGGCGGCTCCCTGCGCTGGATTCACGCCATTTCCGGCGGCCCGGGCGGGGGTGGACCGGCCGGTGCGGGAATCGGGCGCCGGCTCGGGCGCGGCGGCGGCCGCCGCGGCCCTCTCGGCCTTCTGGCCGGGCTGTGCGGTGGCGGGACGGGCCTCGTCTGGCAAGAGAGCTCCTCGTGCGGTCCGGTTCCCCCGGGGCAGGTCCGGAGAGCCCATCGTATCCACCCGGCCCCGCGGATGCCCCCGAGGCTGAAAACAGACCCCTGGAACCCGGCATTCCCGGGTTCCAGGGGTCTGAGGTGTCGTACGCCGCTCAGAGGGCGAGCAGGGCCTCCAGGGGCGCGCCCCGCAGCACGGGTTCCAGCTGGTCACGGCCGCCGAGGAAACCCAGCTCCATCAGGACCGCGACGCCCGCGACCTCGGCGCCGCCGCGGCGGATCAGCTCCGCCGCGGCGCCCGCGGTCCCGCCGGTGGCGAGGACGTCGTCGATGACCATGACCCGGTCACCGGGCTCCAGGTCCTCGGCGTGCACCTCGATCTCGGCGCTGCCGTACTCCAGGTCGTACGCCTGGGAGAGCGTCGCCCCGGGCAGCTTGCCCGCCTTGCGGACCGGGATGAAGCCCAGACCGGCCCGGACCGCGACGGGCGCGGCCAGGATGAAACCGCGCGCCTCCAGTCCGACGACCTTGGTCGCCCCGTACCGTACGCACAGCTCGCTGAGGGCCTCGGTGAGCGCGGTGAACGCCGCCGGGTCCGCCAGCAGCGGGGTGATGTCCTTGAACACCACACCGGGCTGCGGATGGTCGGGGACATCGCGGATCCGGCTGAGCAGCAGGTCCCGGAGGTCAGCGGGCGCGGCGGTCATCGCCGCCTGCCCGAGGAGCGGCCCCGGCCCCGGCCGCGCTGCTCGACGACGCCGCCCGCGGGGCCGGCCGCGGCGGTCGCCGCCTCGCCCGGTACCACGTCCTGCGGGTCGTCGTCCGGGCCGTTCTGCCCGTCCTGCTCGGCGGCGCTCTGCTCGCCCTTGGCCCGCTTCGCCAGGACCCGCTTGCGCAGGGCCTTCATCTGCGGGTCGAACTCCTTGAAGTCCGCGACCAGCGGGGTCGCGATGAAGATCGAGGAGTACGCGCCGGCCGCGAGGCCGACGAAGAGGGAGAGCGAGATGTCGTTGAGCATGCCCGCGCCGAGGAAGCCGCCGCCGATGAAGAGCAGACCGGCGACCGGGAGCAGAGCCACGACGGTGGTGTTGATCGAGCGGACCAGGGTGCCGTTGAGGCTGCGGTTGGCCATCTCGCTGTAGGTGAAGCGGGTCTGCTTGGTGATGTCCTTCGCACCCTCCTTGAGACCGTCGAAGACGACGACGGTGTCGTAGAGGGAGTAACCGAGGATGGTGAGCAGACCGATCACCGTACCGGGGGTGACTTCGAAGCCCACCAGGGCATAGACACCGACGGTGATGGTGAGGTCGTGGATCAGGGCGATCAGTGCCGCCAGCGCCATTCTCCACTCGAAGGCGATGGCCAGATAGATCACCACCAGGACCATGAAGATCGCCAGGCCGGTCCAGGCCTTGTTGGCGATCTGCTTGCCCCAGCTCGGGCCGACCAGCTCGGCGCCGATCTTGTCGGCGTCCACCTTCAGGTCGCGGGCCAGGTCGCTCTTGACCTGGGCGGCCTGGTCGGTGTTCAGCTGGGCGACCTGGATGCGCAGGGTGTCGTTGCCCAGCTTCTGGACGATGGCGGGGTGGCCGGACGCCTCCTCCGCGTACTCCCGGGCGTCCGTGACGGACACCTTGGTGCTGGGGGTGGTGAAGACCGCGCCGCCCTTGAACTCGATGCCCATGTTCAGGCCGCGGATCGCCAGACCGGCGATGGCCGCGATGGTGATCAGGATCGAGACGGCGTACCAGAACTTGCGGTGGCGGACGAAGTCATAGCCGATCTCGCCGCGGTAGAGCTTGGCGCCGATGGTGCCGAGACGCGACATGCTCACGCCTCCTTCGGGTCGGTGAGGGCGGTGGTGCGGCGGGAGCGGCGCAGCGGCGGCTGGGCGCCGAGGCGGACCGGGTCGAGACCGGACCACGGGTGGCCGCTGCTGAAGAACTTCGTCCGCGCCAGGATCGTCATCAGCGGCTTGGTGAAGAAGAACACCACGACGACGTCGAGCAGGGTGGTCAGACCGAGGGTGAAGGCGAAGCCCTGGACCTTGCCGACGGTGACGAAGAAGAGCACCGCGGCGGCGAGGAAGGACACGAAGTCCGAGACCAGGATGGTGCGCCGGGCCCGCGGCCAGGCCCGCTCGACCGCGGGGCGCAGGGTGCGGCCCTCGCGGATCTCGTCCCTTATCCGTTCGAAGTAGACGATGAACGAGTCGGCTGTGATTCCGATGGCGACAATGGCACCGCAGACGGCCGGCAGGTTGAGCGCGAAGCCGATACCCGGGCCGAGCAGCGACATCAGGGTGTAGGTGAGGATGGCGGAGGCGACCAGGCTGAGGATCGCGACGAGCGCCAGGCCCCGGTAGTAGACCACCAGGTAGATGATGACGAGCGCGAGGCCGATGGCGCCCGCGATCAGACCGGCCCGCAGCTGCTCGCCGCCGAGGGCGGCGCTGACGGTGTCGACGCTCTGCTCCTCGAAGCTGAGCGGCAGGGCGCCGTAGGAGAGGATGTTGCCCAGGTTCTGGGCGGACTCCCGGTTGAAGCTGCCGGAGATCTCGGCGTTGGCGCTGAGGGTCTGCTGCACGCTCGGGGCCGACATCACTTCGCCGTCGAGGACGATGGCGAACTGGTTCAGCGGAGCCTGCTGCTGGGACAGCTTGCCGGTGATCTTCTCGAACTTCTTCGAGCCGGACTTCGTGAAGTCCATGGTGACGATCCACATGCCGCGCTGCTGGTCCAGCTGGCCCTTGGCCTCGTCGACGTCCTTGCCGTCCACCTCGGCCGGGCCGAGGATGTACTTCTCCCACTGGTCCGCGCTGTTCTTGCCGCAGGCCACGATGGTGTCTTCGGGCTTGACGTTCTCGTTGAGCGCGCTGCGCTCCTCGGGCTTGGTGCAGTTCAGAGCGGTGAACTTCTGCTCCAGGCCGGAGGCGGCGGGGGCGTTCGGGTCCGGGGTCTCGGCCGCGGCGTCCTTCTTCGCGGCCTTGTCGGCCGGCTTGCCCGAGGCGTCCGGGGAGCCGGAGGTGCCGGGGGACGGCGCCTTCAGGCCCTCGGTGACGGCCCGGCCCTGCGCGGTGGCGCCGGCGCTGGGCTTGGCCGGCGGGCTCGCCTTGCCGTCACCCTTCCCCTTGTCCTCGGCGCCGGCCGAGGCCGAACCGCTGGGAGAAGGCGTCGGGGTCTCCTGCTTGACCGGTCCCCCGGCGGCGATGTTCAGCACCGGCCGGAAGTACAGCTGGGCGGTCGTGCCGACCTGCTTGCGCGCCGTCTCGGAGTCGGTCCCCTTGGGGATGTTGACCACGATGTTCGACGAGCCCTGGGTCTGGACCTCGGCCTCGGAGACACCGAGACCGTTGACCCGGCGTTCGATGATGCCGACCGCCGTGTTCATGTTGGTCTCGTTGACGGCGCTTTCCTTGCCGGGCTCGGCCTTGGCCTTCAGCGTGATCGTCGTCCCGCCGGCCAGGTCGATGCCCAGCCGTGGCGTGGTGTCCCCGGACAAGAACATGCCGCCGGTCAGCGCGGCCATGACGATCAGGATGAACGCCAGGGTGCGTCCTGGCTTCCCCTGAGCCCCCGTGGGCCTTCGGCCCCTCTTCGGTGCTGCCACCTTCTCGATTCTCCCTGTCCAACCGCCCCTCGCCGGGTGTGCGACGGGACGGCCACGAAGTGTTGTGGGGCCCAGCCCCCGCAGAAGTCAACACGATCACGGGACCGCCGGGCACCCCTTGTGCCCGGCGGTCCCGGTGATGGCTACTTCTCGCCGTCGGCCTTGCCGTCCTTGGACGACGCGGCCTCCTCCTGGCCGGCGGCGTCGGCGGCCTCGGCGGCGGTGTCTCCCTCGGAGTCCTTGGCAGCGGTCTCCTCGGCGTCCTTGACGGTCTCCGGCTTCTTGCCCAGGTCGATCTTGGCGTCGCCGGCGGGCTCGGTCAGCGAGGAGGCGTCGTCCGGCACGGCCGGCAGCTCCTCGCCGGCCTCGTCGGACTCGGGCTCGTCACCGTGGACGATCTGGTTGTAGTCGTCGTCCGAGAGGACGGCGCCGATGGCGTTCTTCGCGTAGACCGCGTAGACACCGGGGGCGACCTCGAGAAGCACGGTCTCGTCGTGGATCTCCTTGACGGTGGCGTACATGCCGCCGATCGTGCGGACCCCGGTGCCGGGCTGCATGGAGTCGCGCATCTCCGCCGCCTGCTGCTGCTTCTTCTTGGCGGAGCGGGTCATCAGGAACATGGCCCCGATGAGCACGACGAAGGGGAGAAAAGTCAGGAGACTCACGGGAAGAAACTTCCTTCACACGACCGCGTGGATTGAGGCGGCCTATCTACGGGGGTGGGCGCGCCGACCTGAGAAGGGCGGCATCGGCGGAGTCTAGGCGAGTCCGCATCGATGGAACAACGCCCAGCATCCCACCGTAGTTCCTGGCAGCGGCAGTATCCGCGCCGTCACGCCCCGAACAGGCCCTGTTGTCCGCTTGTGCCCGGAGCCTGGGCGGGGGGCACGAGGCCGAGATGCGCCCAGGCCGCGGGAGTGGCGATCCGGCCCCGGGGGGTACGGGCCAGCAGACCCTCCCGGACCAGGAAGGGCTCGGCGACCTCCTCGACCGTCTCCCGCTCCTCCCCCACCGCCACGGCCAGCGTCGACAGACCCACCGGTCCGCCGCCGAAGAGCTTCAGCAGCGCCTTGAGAACGGCCCGGTCCAGCCGGTCCAGGCCGCGGCTGTCGACCTCGTACACCCCGAGGGCGACGGCCGCCACCTCGCGGTTGATCACCCCGTCGGCCTTGACCTGGGCGTAGTCGCGGACCCGACGCAGCAGCCGGTTGGCGATCCGGGGCGTGCCGCGGGAGCGGCCGGCGATCTCGGCGGCGCCGTCGGCGTCGATCTCCACATCGAGCAGTTGGGCCGAACGGTGGACGACCCGCTCCAGCTCGGCGGGCTCGTAGAACTCCATATGGGCGGTGAAGCCGAAGCGGTCGCGGAGCGGTGGCGGCAGCAGTCCGGCCCGGGTGGTGGCGCCGACCAGGGTGAACGGCGGCAGGTCCAGCGGGATGGCGGTGGCGCCCGGCCCCTTGCCGACGATCACGTCGACCCGGAAGTCCTCCATCGCCATATAGAGCATCTCCTCGGCGGGGCGGGACATCCGGTGGATCTCGTCGAGGAAGAGGACCTCGCCCTCCTGGAGAGAGGACAGTATCGCCGCGAGATCGCCCGCGTGCTGGATGGCGGGGCCGGAGGTGATCCGGATCGGGGCCTGCATCTCGGTGGCGATGATCATGGAGAGGGTGGTCTTGCCGAGGCCGGGGGCGCCGGACAGCAGGACGTGGTCGGCAGTGGCGCCCCGGGCCCGGGCGGCCTTCAGCACCAGGTCGAGCTGCTCCCTGACCCGCTCCTGGCCGACGAACTCGGCGAGCGATTTCGGCCGCAGCGCCGCCTCGACGGCCTGGTCCTCGCCGTCGGCGGCCGGGCCGACCAGCCGTTCGCCGTCCGCCGGGTCCTGCCCCCCGGCTCCGTACCGCGCGTGCTCTCCGTACGCCCGGTCCTGGTGCTCCCCGGGCGCCCGGCCGTCGCCGTCGGAGGTGGTGTCGTACCGGTTCACTGCGCGGGTTCCTCGTGTCGTCGGGCGGCCGGGGCCGCGGTGGGTCGGACGGGGCCCGGGCGGGCCGCGGGCCGCCGGGCGGGGGTCATCGGGTCCGGTTGAGCGTCTGCAGGGCGGCCTTCAGCAGCGGGCCGACCGCGGGCGCGCCGCCCGCGGACCCGGCCTGCGGGGCGACGGCGGCAACGGCGTCGTCGGCCTCCCGGGCGGAGTACCCCAGGCCGATCAGGGCGGTCTGGAGCTGATCGCGCCAGGACGGCGGCACCGCGGCGCCGCCGGTACGGCCGGCGGGCACTCCGCCGACCGGCGCGCCGAGGCGGTCCTTCAGCTCCAGCAGCAGCTTCTGGGCGCCCTTCTTCCCGATGCCGGGGACGGCGGTCAGCGCCTTCTCGTCACCGGTGGCGACGGCGGCGCGCAGGGCGTCGGGGGCATGGACGGCGAGCATCGCCTGGGCGAGGCGGGGGCCGACCCCGCTCGCGGTCTGGAGCAGCTCGAACACCTGCCGTTCGTCCTCGTCCGCGAAGCCGTAGAGGGTGAGGGAGTCCTCCCGGACGACCAGGGAGGTGGCGAGAAAGGCCTCCTCGCCGGTCCGGAGGCGGGAGAGGGTGTCGGGCGTGCACTGCACGGCCATCCCGACACCGCCGACTTCGATCACCGCGGTCGTGGGGGCGAGCGCGGCGACCTGGCCACGGACGGAGGCGATCATGCGGTACGGCCTTTCGGGGGCTGGGCGGAGGGGGCGGCGCGGTGCCGGGCGACGGCCTCCTGGAGGCGGTTCTGGGCGGGGCTGCGCCAGATATGGCAGATGGCGAGCGCCAGGGCGTCCGCCGCGTCGGCCGGCCGGGGCGGGGCGGCGAGCCGCAGCAGCCGGGTGACCATGGCGCCGACCTGGTCCTTGTCGGCCCGGCCGGAACCGGTGACGGCGGCCTTGACCTCGCTGGGGGTGTGCAGGACGACGGGGATGCCGCGGCGGGAGGCGCAGAGCATGGCGACGGCGCTGGCCTGGGCGGTGCCCATCACCGTACGCACGTTGTGCTGGCTGAAAACCCGCTCGACGGCGACCCGCTCGGGGCGGTGTTCGTCGAGCCAGCTCTCGATGCCCTCCTCGATGACGACCAGCCGCTGCCCGAGGTCGGCGTCGGGCGGGGTCCGGACGACACCGACACCGATCATGGTCAGCGGGCGGCCCGCGACCCCGTCGACCACGCCCACACCGCACCGGGTCAGCCCCGGGTCGACCCCCAGCACGCGCACGCCGCCCCTCCTTCGGTCATCTGTTTGTGCAGGCTATCGGGCGGTACCGACAACGGGCACGAAGAAGGGCGGGCCGGAGGGTGTTTCTCCCTCCGGCCCGCCCTGCCGGACCCGTGCCGGACGCCCGGTACGGATCAGGCGTCGACCTTGGCCATGACCTCGTCGGAGACGTCGAAGTTGGCGAAGACGTTCTGGACGTCGTCGCTGTCCTCCAGCGCGTCGATCAGCTTGAAGATCTTCCGCGCGCCCTCCTCGTCCAGCTCGACCTGCATGGTCGGGACGAAGTTCGCCTCGGCGGAGTCGTAGTCGATGCCCTGCTCCTGGAGCGCGGTGCGGACCGCGACCAGGTCGGTGGCCTCGCTGAGCACCTCGAAGGACTCACCGAGGTCGTTGACCTCCTCGGCGCCCGCGTCCAGCACCGCGCCGAGCACGTCGTCCTCGGTCAGCTCGCCCTTGGGGACGATCACGACGCCCTTGCGGTTGAAGAGGTACGAGACGGAGCCCGGGTCGGCCATGGAACCGCCGTTGCGGGTCATGGCGACCCGGACGTCGGAGGCGGCGCGGTTGCGGTTGTCGGTGAGGCACTCGATGAGGACCGCGACACCGTTGGGGCCGTAGCCCTCGTACATGATCGTCTCGTAGTCGGCGCCGCCGGCCTCCAGGCCCGCGCCGCGCTTGACCGCGGAGTCGATGTTCTTGTTGGGCACCGACTGCTTCTTCGCCTTCTGGATGGCGTCGAAGAGGGTCGGGTTGCCCTCGATGTCGGCGCCGCCCATCCGGGCCGCGACCTCGACGTTCTTGATGAGCTTCGCGAAGAGTTTGCCGCGCTTGGCGTCGATCACGGCCTTCTTGTGCTTCGTCGTAGCCCATTTAGAGTGGCCGGACATCTGCCTGTCTCCTTCGCGTAACCCATTGCTGCTGCTGTGCTGCTGTGCGCAGGCTGCGATCCTACCGGGATCCCCTCACCCGGCCGCGCGCACCATGTCCGTGAACAGTGCGTGCACCCGGTGATCGCCGGTCAGCTCGGGGTGGAACGAGGTCGCGAGGGCGTTGCCCTGGCGTACGGCGACGATATGGCCGTCGTGCTCGGCGAGGACCTCGACGGCCGCGCCCACCGATTCCACCCAGGGGGCCCGGATGAAGACGCCCTCCACCGGGCCGTCGATCCCGGCGACGCCGACCGACGCCTCGAAGGATTCGTTCTGGCGGCCGAAGGCGTTCCGGCGGACGATCATGTCGATACCGCCGACGGTCTCCTGGCCCGAACGGGGGTCGAGGATCTTGTCGGCGAGCATGATCAGCCCGGCGCAGGTGCCGTAGACCGGCATTCCGGAGCGGACCCGCTCGCGCAGGGGCTCCATCACACCGAAGACCGTGGCCAGCTTGGACATGGTGGTGGACTCGCCGCCGGGGATGACCAGGGCGTCGACCTCGGCCAGTTCCTCGGGCCGCCGTACGGGCCTGGCCACGGCGTCCGCCGCGGCCAGGGCGATCAGATGCTCCCGTACGTCGCCCTGGAGGGCGAGGACACCGATCAGCGGAGTGGTCACTACCAGCCCCGGTTCGCGTAGCGCTCGGCCTCGGGCAGGGTGTCGCAGTTGATGCCGACCATGGCCTCGCCCAGGTTGCGGGAGGCGTCCGCGATGATCTTCGGGTCGTCGTAGAAGGTGGTGGCCTTCACGATGGCGGCGGCGCGCTTGGCCGGGTCGCCCGACTTGAAGATGCCGGAGCCCACGAAGACGCCCTCGGCGCCCAGCTGGCGCATCAGCGCGGCGTCGGCGGGGGTGGCGACACCACCGGCGGAGAAGAGGACGACGGGCAGCTTGCCCAGCTCGGCGACCTCCTTGACCAGCTCGTACGGGGCCCGCAGCTCCTTGGCCGCGGCGAACAGCTCGTTGTTGTCGTAGCCGCGCAGCCGGGCGATCTCGTTCTTGATCTGACGCAGGTGGCGGACGGCCTCGACGACATTTCCGGTGCCGGCCTCGCCCTTGGAGCGGATCATCGCGGCGCCCTCGGCGATCCGGCGCAGGGCCTCGCCCAGGTTGGTGGCACCACAGACGAACGGCGTGGTGAAGGCCCACTTGTCGGAGTGGTTGACCTCGTCGGCGGGGGTCAGCACCTCGGACTCGTCGATGTAGTCGACGCCGAGGGACTGGAGGACCTGCGCCTCGACGAAGTGGCCGATCCGGGACTTGGCCATCACCGGGATGGAGACCGCCTCGATGATCTCTTCGATCATGTTGGGGTCGGACATCCGGGCCACTCCGCCGTCCTTGCGGATATCGGCGGGAACCCGCTCCAGGGCCATGACGGCGACCGCGCCCGCGTCCTCGGCGATCTTCGCCTGCTCGGCGTTGACCACGTCCATGATGACGCCGCCCTTGAGCTGCTCGGCCATGCCGCGCTTCACGCGGGCGGTACCGGTCGCGGGGGCGTCGGACTGCGGGGTGCTGGAGAGCGTGCTGGACACGGGGACCTCACTCGGTGACGGATTGCTGCGAAAGGGCGCGGACCGGGACGGTCGCGGAATCGATGGAACCGCCCCGGATCGGGCCACGACAAGGGCCAATGAACAGCCGGTGGATCGTTTTCGCTGGTCAGCCGAGGGGCCGGACGGCCGGGCCGGGCCGGTCGGGCGCCGGTGAGGTGCCGGGCGGGGCCGGGGCGGGGCCGGTCAGGTGCCGGGGCGGTCGGCGAGCGCGGTCGGCGGGGCGTCGTCCATCTCGAAGGCGAGCGGGAAGGGGGCGTGTCCCGCCAGCCGGAACCAGCGCACCTTGCGGTGGCGGCGCAGGGCGCGGGCGGCGCGTACGGCGTCGTTGTGGAACCGCCGCGCCATGGGGACCCGGCGTACCGCGTGCGCCAGTTCGTCGGCGGCCTCCTCCCCGCCGGGGACCTCGCGGACCGCCTCCACCTGCGCGGGCTCCTCGAACACCGCCCGCAGCGCGGCGCTCAGTTCGCTCTCGGCGACCTCCCGGTGGTCCTCCTCCGCCTGCCGGGCGGCGTGCGCGGCCTCGTACAGCACGATCGACGCGGCGGGGTCCAGCACTCCGGACGTCGCCAGCTCCTGGGTGACGGAGGCCCGGCGCAGCAACTGCGCGTCGAGCGCGGCCCGGGCGGCGTCGATCCGGGTGTGCAGCCGGTCGAGACGGCCCGCGGTCCAGCTCAGATAGAGCCCGACGAGGACGAGCGCGACAAGGATCCAGATGAGTGTTGCGGTCACGCTGCGCTAGCGTAGCGGGCCGGCCGGCCCCCGCCGGGGGCCGCCCCGCAAGGGCCTCCGGCCCGCCCGCGCGGCGCGGCCGGTCCGGCGGCCGCTCTCGGGACGCTGGTCGGCCCCCGGGCGCCGGGCCCGGGCCGTCAGCGGGAGGTGTTCCCGCGGGCGAGGCCGAGGCGGGTGCGGAGGCCGGGGCGGTCGTCGGTGGCGACGGAGGCCGCGCCCGCGGTCACCGTCTCGTAGACCGCGAGGATGTCGGCGCCGACCGTGGACCAGTCGAAGCGCCGTACATGGGCCAGGCCCCGCTCCCGCAGGCCGGCCCGCCGCTCCGGGTCGCCGAGCAGCCGGATCGCGGCCTCGGCGAGGGAGTCGGGGTCCTCGTTGGCGAACAGTTCGCCCGCCGCACCCTGGTCGAGGACCTGCGCGAAGGCATCGATATCGCTGGCGAGCACCGGGGCGCCCGCCGACATCGCCTCGACCAGGATGATGCCGAAGCTCTCGCCGCCGGTGTTGGGCGCCACATACACATCGACGCTGCGCAGCAGCTTCGCCTTGTCCTCGTCGCTGACCATGCCGAGGAACTCGACCCTGGACCGCATCTCGTGCGGCAGGGACGACACCGCCTCCTCCTCGTCGCCGCGTCCGGCGACCAGCAGCCGGGTGCCGGGGCGGGCCTCCAGGATCCTGGGGAGGGCCTTCATGAGGACCGGCAGGCCCTTGCGCGGCTCGTCGATCCGGCCGATGAAACCGAGGACTCCGGCATCCGGCTCCCCCTGCCACTCCTTGCGGGGCTCGGCCCGCTCGAAGAAGGAGACGTCGACGCCGTTCGGGATGGTGACGGCGTCGCCGCCGAGGTGTTCGACGAGGGTGCGCCGGGCGTACTCGCTGACCGCGATCCGTGCGCTGATCTTCTCCAGCGCGGGCTGGAGGATCGGATAGGCGGCGATCATCGCGCGGGAGCGCGGGTTCGAGGTGTGGAAGGTCGCCACGATCGGGCCCTGCGCGGCCCAGCAGGCCAGCAGGCCGAGCGAGGGCGAGGTCGGCTCATGGATGTGGATCACGTCGAAGGTGCCGTCGTGGAGCCAGCGCCGGACCCGGGCGGCGGACAGGAAACCGAAGTTCAGCCGGGCCACGGAGCCGTTGTACGGGACCGGTACGGCGCGCCCGGCGGAGACGACGTACGGCGGCAGCGGGGTGTCGTCGTCGGCGGGGGCGAGGACGGAGACCTCGTGGCCGAGCCGGATCAGATGCTCGGCCAGGTCGCGGATATGGAACTGGACCCCGCCGGGGACGTCCCAGGAGTACGGGCAGACGATGCCGATCCTCATCCGGCACCCCCGTCCTGCGCGCCGGGCGCCTGCGGCGTGCGCGCCCGGCGCGCACCGGCTCCGGGCTCCGGGTCCGGGCCGGGGGCGCTCCCGGGGGAGCCGGGCTGCCCGGCCTCACCGGGCTCCCGCTCCGCCGGGGCCGTACCCGAGCCGCCGGTGCCGGCGGACGCCGGGGGTACCGCGGCGGAACCGGGCGCCGGGGGTCCCCCGGCCGTACCGGAGCCGTCCGCTCCGCGGGGGCCGGCGGGTTCGCCGGCGGGCCGCTCGCGCGGCTCCCGCGGTTCCAGGTCCGAGACCCACAGCTTCTGGAGCATGTGCCAGTCCTCCGGGTGTTCGGCGATCCCCGCCGCGTACACGTCGGCCAGCGCCTGCGTCATGGCGGCCGTCTTCTCCGCCCGGGTGCCGGAGGCCGGGACCTCGACCGGGGGATGGACCCGGCCCGCCATGGTGTCGCCCTCGTACCAGAGGGTCACCGGCAGCAGCAGCGCCCCGGTGTGCTGGGCGAGCAGCGCCGGGCCCGCGGGCATCCGGGCGGTCTCGCCGAAGTACCGGACGTCGACGCCGGACGAGGAGAGGTCGCGGTCCGCGACGAGGGCGACCAGACCGCCGTCCCGCAGCCGCCGCGCGAGGGTGCCGAAGGCGGAGCCGCCCGCGTGCGGGAGGACCTCCATGCCCAGGCTCTCGCGGTAGGCCACGAAGCGGTCGTACAGCGATTCGGGCTTGAGCCGTTCGGCGACGGTGGTGAAGGGGGTCTCCAGGACCCGGGTCACCCAGACGCCCGCCAGATCCCAGTTGGCCAGGTGCGGCAGGGCGAGGATCACGCCGCGGTCGGAGGCGATGCCGTCGGTCAGCCGGTCGACGTCGTGGATGACGACGCTGTCGCGGACCCGGCGGGTGCTCCACTCCGGCAGCTGGAAGGACTCCATCCAGTAGCGCATGTACGAGCGCATCCCGGCCTTCGACAGTTCGGCGAGCCGCTCGGGCCCGGCGCCGGGCACCACCCGGGCCAGATTGGACTCCAGCCGCAGGACCCCCGCGCCGCGCCGCCGCCAGGCGGTGTCCGCGACGGTACGGCCCAGCCGGGCGGCCGCCGGGCGCGGAAGCTTGCGCACCGCCGTCCAGCCCAGGCCGTACATGCCGTCGACGAGCCGCTCGCGGGCGGTCACCGGCGTACTCCCGGTCACGTCGCCTCGGCTCCGCTGTGCCGGTCGCCGGAGGCCGCCGCGTCCGCCTCGGCGGACTCCCGGCGGACGGTCACGACCCGCTGTCCGAGGGTGACGGCGCTGCCCGCGGCGACGATCCACAGCGCGATCGGCAGCAGGATCTCCACTCCGGGCACCCCGAAGGCGGCGAGCCCGGAGAGACCGGCGGCCACCAGGGAGATCACCAGCCGCTCGGCCCGCTCGACCAGGCCGTTCACGGCGACCGGCAGCCCGATGGCCTCGCCGCGGGCCTTGGTGTACGAGACGACCTGTCCGCTGGCGAGGCAGAAGATCGCCACCGCGCAGAGGATGTTGTCGTCGCCCTTGCCCGCGTACCAGAGCGCCAGTCCGCCGAAGATCGCGCTGTCGGCGACCCGGTCCAGCGTGGAGTCGAGGAAGGCGCCCCAGCGGCTGGAGATCCCCGCCTGGCGGGCCATATTGCCGTCGACCAGGTCGGAGAAGACGAAGAGGGTGATGACGATCGTGCCCCAGAAGAACTCCCCGCGCGGGAAGAAGACCAGCGCACCCGCGACGACTCCGGCCGTGCCGATGAGGGTGACCGCGTCGGGGCTCACCCCCCGGCGGAGGAGAAACGCGGCGAACGGTGTGAGGACACGCGTGAAGAATGCACGCGCGTACTTGTTCAGCATGGCCTTCCCGAGGTTCGGTTCCGCCGCGCGGCCCCGACGGCCACCGGCTGGCCCATCGTAGCCACGACCGGCGCCCGGCACCGGCCGGGCACCCGGCCGGGGGCCGTTCCGGGACCCGCGCGGTCCGTCCGCGGCTCCCCGGACACCGGGTGCGCGGGGGGCGTACGGCTCCGGCCCGCGCGCCCCGGGCGGCCCGGACACCCCGCCGGGGCGCCCCGGGTCGGTGCGGACACCCCGCCGAAGGCCGCCGTACGGCTCCGGGCGTGCGCGACGTATGGACGCCTCATGGCGTCGGTGGAAAGCTCGAAGGACGACTGCGGGCACCGACGGAGCGGCCCCGACCCCCCTCGCCCCCTCCGGCCCCCGTTACCCGCCACGCCCGCGGCCCGGCACCTCCACTCTTCCCCGCGCGCCGGCCGGATCGCGAACGGCCCCGGCGCATCGATCCGAATCGACCGGGAGGCAGGAATCATGGGCGACAAGGCGAACGCACACCCCGGAGCCGCCGGCAGGGCTACAGCGGCCGACCGGCCCGCATCCGTACGGAATGTGGTGCTGGTCGGCCACAGCGGCTCCGGAAAGACCACCCTCGTGGAGGCCCTGGCCCTGACCGCGGGCGCGGTGAACCGGGCGGGCCGGGTCGAGGACGGCGGCACGATCTCCGACTACGACGAGATCGAACACCGCCAGCAGCGCTCCGTACAGCTCTCCCTCGTCCCGCTCGACTGGGACGGGTACAAGATCAACCTGCTGGACACCCCCGGGTACGCCGATTTCGTCGGCGAGCTGCGGGCCGGGCTGCGGGCGGCCGACGCGGCGCTGTTCGTCGTCTCGGCCGCCCAGGAACCGGACGCCATCGGCGGGGCCACCCGGGCCGTATGGGACGAATGCGCGGCGGTCGGCATGCCGCGGGCGATCGTCGTCACCCATCTGGAGACCGCCCGGGCGGGGTACGAGGAGCTGACCCGGGTCCTCGCGGGACTCTTCGGCGGCGACGACCCCGACGCCGTACTCCCGCTCTATCTGCCGCAGTACGGGGAGCCGGGCCCCGACGGACACGCCCCCACCACCGGCCTGGTGGGCCTGCTGACCCGGAAGATCTACGACTACTCCGGCGGCGAACGCGTGGAGGTGCCGCCCGGTCCGGCGCAGGAGCCGCTGATCGAGGAGGCCCGCAACCGGCTGATCGAGGGGATCATCGCCGAGAGCGAGGACGAGGGCCTGATGGACCGCTATCTCGGCGGGGAGGACATCGACGTCAAGACGCTCGTCGACGATCTGGAGAAGGCGGTCGCCCGCGGCACCTTCCACCCGGTGCTGGCCGCCGCGCCCGCCGCCGCCGGGGCCCGGCAGGGCATCGGTACGGTCGAACTGCTGGAGCTGATCACCCGGGGCTTCCCGACGCCGCTGGAGGCCGAGTGTCCGGCCGTGACGTCCCCGCAGGGCGCGGCCCGGCCCCGTCCGGCGTGCGATCCGGACGGCCCGCTGGTCGCCGAGGTCGTGAAGACGACATCGGATCCCTATGTGGGGCGGATCTCCCTGGTCCGGGTGTTCTCCGGCACGCTGCGCCCCGACGAGACGGTCCATGTGTCGGGCCACGGACCGGCCGAACGCGGCCATGAACCCGCCGAACTGCACGAGGCCGACGAGCGGGTCGGCGCGCTCTCCCTGCCCTTCGGCAAACAGCAGCGGCCGCTCCCCCATGTGATCGCCGGTGATCTCGCCTGTGTCGCCAAGCTCGGCCGCGCCGGAACCGGCGACACGCTCTCCGCCAAGGACGATCCGCTGCTGATGGAGCCGTGGCAGATGCCGGATCCGCTGCTTCCGCTGGCGGTGCGGGCCCATGGCAAGGCCGATGAGGACAAGCTCTCCCACGGACTGAACCGGCTGGTCGCAGAGGATCCGGCGATGCGTCTCGAACAGAACCCGGACACCCGCCAGGTGGTGCTGTGGTGTCTGGGCGAGGCCCACGCGGATGTGGCGCTGGAACGGCTGCGCACCCGGTACGGCGTCGAGGTGGACGTGATCGCGCACCGGGTGGCGCTGCGGGAGACCTTCGGCGGTCCCGCCTCGGGCCGGGGGCGTCATGTGAAGCAGTCCGGCGGCCACGGCCAGTACGCGATCTGCGAGATCGACGTGGAGCCGCTGCCCGCGGGCTCCGGAATCGAGTTCGTCGACAAGGTGGTGGGCGGGGCGGTGCCGCGCCAGTTCATCCCGTCGGTCGAGAAGGGGGTACGGGCGCAGGCCGCGCGCGGGGTGACCGCGGGCTATCCGCTGGTCGACATCCGGGTCACCCTGCGGGACGGCAAGGCGCACTCGGTGGACTCCTCGGACGCGGCCTTCCAGACGGCGGGCGCGCTCGCGCTGCGGGAGGCCGCCGGGGCGACCGCCGTCCATCTGCTGGAGCCGGTGGCCGAGATCCGGGTACTGGTTTCGGACGAATACGTCGGCCCCGTGATGAGCGATCTGTCGGGGCGGCGGGGCCGGGTCGTGGGCACCGAGCAGTCCGCCGGGGCGCGGACCCTGGTCCGGGCCGAGGTGCCCGAGATCGAGATCGGGCGGTACGCGGTCGACCTGCGGTCCATCTCCCACGGCACCGGCCGGTTCAGCCGGGAGTACGCCCGCCACGAGCCGATGCCGCAGCAGGTGGCCGAGCGGCTGCGGCAGGAGACCGCGCAGGGCGGCTGACCGGCGGCGCCGGGGCCGTACCGGGGGCCGCTGCCCGCGCGGGTGGCCTCTGCCCGCCAGGGGGTGGCAGCGGGCCGGGTGCCGCTCCCCCACGCGGGCGGCCCCTCCCCGCCGGCGGGTGGCAGCGGGCGGGGTGCCGGGTGCCGTGCGGGCGGCCTCTCCGGGCTCCGCCGCCCCCTGGGCGGTGGTCCAGCCGGGCCGTCTCGGCGTCGTACGGTGCGGCCCAGTCCGGCACCGGAATCGCGGGCGGGC
>NZ_JBSFNQ010000117.1:0-18711 GCF_053981115.1 Streptomyces sp. NPDC003691
TGTGGATCCCGGTCCCCGGTGTCGGCACGGTCTCGCTCACCTCCTGGCAGTTCCGGGGCGGGCAGCGGGTCGCTGGCGTAGCCCTTGACCTCGCCGAAGCGGGTGCCTTCCGTCCAGTCCCGGCGGGCCTGGACGATCTCCTCCTGGGACCTGCCGATCCAGTTCCAGAACATAGCGGACTGTGCATGCATTCATGCAGGTCAGCGCGGTTCTGGAGTTCCGGAGGTCAGCAAACCGCCAGCATCGGTCGCGAGGGGCAGTGAGTCATGGCTTCGGTTTCGTTGGTTCGTGGGATGGGGTCGTTCTTCAAGGAGTGTGAGCATCCGCGGTCGCGGTGGTCGAAGTGTCCGCACCTGTACAGGATCCGGTATCGGTCGGCTGCCGGACGGCAGCTGGAGGAGTCGGGATTCGGGACGCAGACCGAGGCGGTCGAGCGTTTGATGGATCTCTACACGGCGAAGACGGCCGAGCCCCGGGAGCAGGCGAAGGCGCGGCGGATCGCCAGGTACGGTGCGATGCGGTTCGGTGAGTACGCCGTGGAGTGGAAGGCGGGTCAGCGGGATCTGGGGCCGGCGTCGGTGGCGCACCTGGAGTCGCTGCTGGACATCCACCTGCTGCCGTTGCTGGGCAGCCGGAGGATGGAGACCTTCGACCACAAGGTCGTTGAGGGCTTCATCCGCGCGATGGAGCGCAATGGGGTGGGTTCCGCCGCGCAGGCGAACGCGTTCGACAAGCTGAAGGCGATTCTGCTGGACGCGCATCGGCTGGGACTGTTCGACGACAACCCGGTGGCCGGCGTGAAGCCGCCGCAGTACACCCCCAGGAGGGTGGTGATTCCCTCACCCGATCAGCTGCGCCGGATACGTACTTCCGGCGACGACAGCTTTCTGCTGGTCGCCGACCTGATGAGCGGATGCGGGATGCGTAACGGAGAGGCGTTCGCGGTCAACGTCAACAATATCGTGGCCGACGATGTCTACCGCATCAGCGAGCAGGTCAACCGGACCACCAGCCGGTACGAGCGGCTCAAGCACCGTAGGCCGGGTGAGTACCGGGACGTGCCCCTGCCCGCGCGAGTGCGGCATACGATCGAGTGGTATGCCGACAAGCACGGCACCGTCGGCGGCTACCTCCTGCGTCACCCGAGCGACCCCTCCCGCACGTTCCCGCACTACCACATCGCCAATCAGTGGCAGCGGATCAAGAAGGCCGGCACGGCTGATATCCCGGACAGTATGGTCGTCTACGGGCTGCGGCACTTCTTCGCCTCCAACTGCCTCACCCACAACATCCCCATCACCGACGTCGCCGACTGGATGGGCCACAAAACCATCGAGGTCACCTTCAAGATCTACCGCCATCTCATGCCCGGATCGATCAGCAAGGCGGCCAAAACCCTCAACCTCGACCTCGCTGTGTAAGCAATTCCACCTGCTGACGGCCGCGCCCGTGACGGTCGTCCAGCAGGACTGGGGCGCGCAGCTCGGCTACGACGCTGCCGCGGTGTGGAAGGCGTGGCGCCGGACCTGGACCACCGGCTGACCCGTGCGGGGCGCTTCATGGCCGAAGAGGCACCCGGCGAGATCGCGGCCGCCATCCAGAGCCTGCTGGCCCGCTGAGTGGCTTCGTTCATTTCCAGGAGGTTCTGACTCACGTTCTGTGGCCCGTGGCTGTGGGGCACCGGTGAGATCTCGAAGAGGGCTTCCTCTTGCTGCGGGATCGGCGGGTTAAGAACGTCGCGGAGGCGGGGAGACGTCTTGGCGCCACTTCGACCGGTTCGCAGCTTCGGCCCACTGCTCGGCGAGCTCGGCCCGGTTGGAGACCGCTTCGTCCAGGGCTTCGACGGCGAGCATGAGAGAGTCTGCAGGCAACTCCGGTAGGGGCTCTGACGGGCCATAGTCCGGACACGCCGGGTCGCCGTCGGAATGCTGGGCGACGACCCGATCCGCCGCGGTCACTGCACGCTCGCCGTCGCCGACACCCAGGAACTCCGCAGGCGCTGCGCCCTGCTTGAGCACGCTGCGGATCACGGCTTCCCGTTCTTCCAGTGCTGTCTGGAGCCGATGAAGCCGACGACGGAGTGGTGACCCCGGCATCACCGGTGCCGCATCCTCGGGCGACTGTTGGACCGCACCCGTGATTCCGCAGGATTGCAGGCGTTCCTCATGCTCGGCGAACCAGGCCTGGAGCCTATGCAGCAGTTCAACCGAGATGGGCTGCTTCTCTTCGCTTTGCCTAATGGCTGGGCGATGAACCCTGGCGGATCGGTCGAGCTGGAAAGGAAATCCGGCCTTGGTTGGTTCCCAGCCTCGGTCCCGTGCTTCTCGGATGCCGGCAGCAACGTGGGCTGGGCGGATGGGCACTGCCTCGGCACCCACCCAGTTACTGGGATGCGTCTGGCCGCTGGTGACGATCAAGGTCGTGCCCGGCTGGCTGCCGCTGGCTGCTTCAACCGCATAGGTCAGTGGCGTCCAGCAGAGTCCCTGCATGTAGGAGGGCTTCCTGCGGATCCGCCAGCGGTACTCGATCCCGCCAACGGTTATGCGCCGGGAGCCTTTCTTGTTCAGCGCCATATTCACCTCCTGCTCCGTTGGACTCTGGTGTGTCGCCGAGGTCGCGAAAAGCAGGTTGCACGCGAACGTACCGAACGTTATTGCCGACAAGCACCTTCGGGACAACGGATGGGTTGATCAGCCCAAAATTTGGTGTCAGCGCCGAGCGACCCGGCGCATCGCACCCGCCCCGGGTGTACTCACCGCGATCGGAGAGCACCGTGAAGAACAGGGCGTTGCGGCGTGTAGTTGACAACGAAAGTGGTAGCCAGTCCATTGTCAGCACGCCCTCCGAAGCGGTCGCGTTCGTCAACAGCCGGTTCCACAGCGATGACGACGATGAGCCGTTCAGCATCACCGAGGTCGGTCCTCTCCTTCCGAAGCCGCTCGAGGTCATCACCGCATGGGCCGCCGAGAAGGACGCTGAGCGAACCGACGGGCGCACTGCCCCGATCACCATTCCAGGGCAACGGTGTGAGCGGTCATCGCGGCGGCCGATTCGCTGACGGTGCGGCAGGTGGTGAGCCCACAGGTTCCGAAGCGGCTCGACAGCAACCGCAGGACACTAGGGTGAGGAGCATGCCGAATGACCGGACCGAACAATCCGAGGCGTGCGCTGCTCTGGTCCCCTCCGGGCCTTCCCTCAGGATGTGGCAAGTGCCTCGCGCATCCTGGTGGAGCGCTCGGTCCGGATCTGCAGCGCCTGCGGGGAGGACGAGGCAGTACGCGACTACTCGGGGCAGGCGCCCGTGCCCCCTCGCGAGTGGCCGGTAGCAGGCCCTCTGCTCAACTGGAGCAGTCTCGCTCCTCTGGCGTGAATCGCAGTACGCCAGGTATACGGCCGGCGGAATTCGTGCCCGCTCTGCCCCGTCGGCCGGTGGACGGCTGGCAGGAGCTCGAACGGCGGCACCGGTTCTGACGCGAGGACAGCGGCCTGCGACCGCTCTACGGGTGCCCCGGCTTGATCCGGTGGAATCAACCTGCCCCTGAGTCCATCCCGTTCTTGAGCACGACCGGGCCGGGCCCGCCGCCACGACCGTCGTCGATTCCCCGAATGCTACGAACGCGTCGTGTGCGCCGGGACCCCCGGGGACAGTACGGACCTGCTCGGGCCGGAGCCCGGTCGGACCGGCCTCGGCGGTCAGGGCGGTTTGGGGCGATCCCAGCGGGTCTATGGGGTGCCCGCGGTGGCACGGTACCGGCCCGGTGGCATTCCCACCTCCCGCCGGAACGCCGCACTGAACGCGAACTCGCTTCCGTAGCCGACCGAGGCGGCGATGCGGCCGACCGGGAGATCGGGCTGTTCGCACAGCGCCGTCTTCGCCAGGGCCATGCGCCACCCGGTGAGATGGGCGATCGGACTCTCGCCCACCAGCTCCCGGAACAGCGGCGCGAACGCAGAGCGGCTCATGCCCGCCACCCGGGCCAGTTCCGCGACACTCCACGGGTGCCCGGGTGCCCCGTACAACGCATCGAGTGCCCGGCCCACGCGTTCGTCGCCGAGCGCGGCACGCCAGGTCCCGGCCGCGGCCGGGCGCTCCAGCTCGGCCCTGATTCCCTGGAGCAGCAGCACCTCGACCAACCGGGCGGCGAGCAGGGGCGAGCCGGACCGCCCGTCGCGGATCTCCTCACGGAGACCGTCGAGAATCCGGCGCAGCCCCGGCACGGGGTCGCTGACCGCGTCCGGCCGGAGATGGATCACCGGTGGCAGAGCCCGCAGAAGCAGGCCGCGGGCCGCACCGGTCAGGGTGAGTTCGGCACAGAGCAGCACCGTGCGCGCCCCGTCGCCCCCGAAGCGGCGCCGTACCGACAGCCCGCCTTCCGGCGGCGGACTGTGCCAGTGCTCCTCCGCCATGACCCGGGCGCCCGGGCGGTGCATGAGCGAGTGCGGGGCACCGTGCGGCAGGATCACCAGACTTCCCGGACCGATCCGGACCGTCCGCCCGGAGGCGTCCAGCCACATCTCGCCGGTCAGCGGGTGATGCAGGGTCACGGTGTCCCGGGTCCCCACCCGCACTCCCCACGGCGCAGCCAGCTCGATGCGCCCGAACCGGCCGGTACCGACCCGTACCCGGTCGAGCAGCGTACCGAGGGCATCCGGCCGTGAACGATTACGCAAAACCCCTGGACTCCGGCGCATGTCCACCCCTCCTGCCGCTTCCTACGATCGAACGAACCCGGGCCCGACCCCGGTCCGGCAGACCCGGACCGGCCCCCGACGATCCCCGAAGACCTCCGACGAACAGGGAACCACCGTGGACATCTTCATCACCGGCGCGAGCGGCTACATAGGCTCGGCGCTGACCCGCACTCTCGTCGCCCGCGGACACCGGGTGCGCGGACTGGCAAGAAGCGGTGCAGCCGAGGCCAGGGTACGGGCGAACGGCGGCGAGCCGGTCCGGGGCAGCCTGACCGACCTCGCCGTACTGGCGGACGGAGCGGCCGGCGGTGACGCGGTGGTCCACACCGCCGCCACCGACACCGCGGACCGGCCAGCCGTCGACGCGGCAGCGGTGACCGCCATGCTCGACGCGATGAAGGGCGGCGTCTTCATCACCACGACCGGCGCGCCGCGCGCCCGCTCGTCGCGGACACCGGTCACCGAGGACGACACGGCGGAGCCCGCCGGACCGCTCGCCTGGCTGGCCCCGGCCGAGGCCCGGGTGCTGGAAGCCCCGAAGGCGCGCGGTGTCGTCGTGCGGCCCCCGATCGTGTACGGCGACGGCGGCGGACCGGTCGCCCGGCTCGTCCGCCAGGCCGGCGCCGACGGTGTGGCGCACTACAGCGCCCCGGGCGACAACCGCTGGTCCACCGTGCACGTGAACGACCTCGCGGCCGGGTACGCCGTACTGCTCGAAAGCCCCGCCCACGGGGTGTTCCACATCGCCGAGCCGGTCCCAGTCGACATGGCGTCGCTGGCGGCAGCGATCGGCGACGCCGCCCGGGTACCCGTGGCATCGTGGAGCCTGTCCGAGGCGCTGGAGACCCATGGCCCGCTGGCCGGGTTCCTGGCGATGGACGCGGCACTCGACGCGACCCGGCTGCGATCCCTCGGCTGGTCGCCGGTGTTCGGGGAAGCGCTGGGCGGCATCTGCGGCGCCCTGCGCAATCCCGCCCAGGGATACCGCGCTTCCTCGTAGGACTCCGTTAGGCCGTTTCTGGTCAGCAAGGGGATCCGAAGGAAACTAGGGGCTCACGTGCGGAGCCGGATGGCGAGGGCCGCACCCTTGCCCGCCCACGAGCCTCGGTCCGCTCGCCTCGGGGCCGTGCTTCTGCAAGCTTCCCTTCCCCGCTTCCGCGACGCGTCTGCCGGGCAGTGTTCCTCCACGGTGATGCGACGATGGTGGAGGGTCGGCGCGTGAAGCTCATTGCTGCGGGGTCACACCCTCGATGCGGATGTCCAGGGCGCCGGCATTGTCTCGCGGCTGGTCGGCGTGAACCCTCACCCGGCGCGGGCCGGGGTCACCGAGCGTCGTCCGCGGCTTCCACCGCGACGGCCCCGTCGTCGTCCTCGACGGACCGGCCAGCGCGCTCGACCCCCGTGCCGAACATCAGCTCTTCACCCGCCTGCGCACCCTCGCCCACGGCCGGGCAGCCACCCTGTTCATCACCAACCGCTTCGCCAACGCCGCCGTGTGAACACGGCAAGGGCACCTTGAAGCCGACGCCCACGCCACCACCCAGGCTCTCCACGCTGCCCAGGCAGTCCACCCGGCCGCTGCATCACTCTTCTCACCGAACTCGCCGCCGCACTCGCACCCCGCCGGGCGTCCCGCCCCGTCCGCGCCGTCCTCGAGCAGCGGCTGCGACGTCCGCCGCGCCAGCGTGGCAGTTCTCGGCTGCCCGCACGTAGCAGCTCAAGGCTTCCCCGTTGCGCCTGTCGGCCGCCAACTCGTCTCCCAGCACCGCAACGGCCTGCGTGATGCCCCCGTCGGCGGCCTGGGTCAGCAGCCGGAGGTACTCGTCGCGGTCAGGGCGGGGTCTCCCGCATCAGCGAGCGGTCTGATGTGAGGGGCTGCGATTCTGCTGGCGGCGTTCGCGCCGTCCAGGCTGCCCAGCTTGGCAGCCTCGATCCAGGCAAGCCCAGCCAGGACTTCGACCGCTTGTTTGAATGCCCACGGGAGCCGCTCGACCAGCTGCGGAGGGCGCCCCCGGCACAGGCCGGGGGCGCCCTCGTTGTCAGGGCCAGACGTCGTACTCGACGACTACGCAGCCATCGCCGCCCTTGGCGCTGGACCCCGGTGACGCAGATGCCTGAGCTGGCGCAGGAGGGTGCCTGGTCCTGCAAGATGAAGCGCCTCAACCGCCGCGCCGAACGGTGCGGAAGGCGCACCGCAGACCTGTCCAGCGGCATCGACAGCAGCACCGTCACCTGCCTGGCCGCCCGGAGCGGGCCCCTGCCGGCCGTCACCTACACCGGCGCCGACCTCGCCCACGACAACGACCTCCTCTACGCCAGGAAGACCGTCGCCGAAGTCCCCGCAGCACCCACCACGTGATCGACGCCCCGATTACAGCGGGCGCGGCGGGGCACCCGGGCCATCACGGACCGACCCCAAGGAGCGAACCGTGATCACCGCCGCCGCCCTCGTCCTCTGCCTGGTTCTGGCAGTCCTGGCCTTCCTCCTGCCACGCCTGTCCCGGCACCCCGAGGCCGGCGCACTGCGTTCCCTGGGCCTCGGAGTCCGCACCGGCCACAAGGCCCCCGGAATCCTAGGCAAAACACACGTGAGACGGTTCAGCGTGTCCCGGGCTTACTCGGCAGTGATCGTTCCAGCAGCAACCAGGTCGAGCAGTTCAACCACAGCCGGAATCTCAATGTCCTTGCCCGAACTGGGGGCGTCTCTTCGCATATCGCCGCCCCAAAGCCCTTGGTGCAGGGTGACGTCTCTGCCGCGAGGTCCGCCCCGGGCGGGTAGTGCTTCACGAACAGGGTCTCGTCGCCGTCGGTGGTGCGGTAGTTGACGGTGGTCTGCCCTGCGAGCAGTCGGGTGAGGCCGGTGTTCCCGAGGTCGTAGGCGTGCTTCAGCAGGGTTGCCAGTCCTCGTACCGGATCCGGGACGGCTGCGGGGGCGGGCGGGGTGGAGGGCATGGGCTGGCTCCTTCGGCGGTGCGTACTGGAGGGCGGACACCCCACAAGCGGGGGCGGGTGGCCGTGGAGGGAACGGAGCCGCGTGGCGGCCGGGCCCACCCGGCGCCGAGCCGGGCCGACGGGTCCACTGGCCGCGTGACCTCCTCGCGCGCCGGGTTGCGCAGATCTGGCCGGCGTCTCGCACGGCCGGGGAGTCCTGAGTGCGGGCGGTCCTGTTACGGCCTGTCCCCGGCGGTGGAGAGCGAGGTGCGCCAGGGCGGTCGGGAGAGCTGTCTGGTCAGGAGCGCCAGGGCGAGCATCCCCGTCACCGTGGCGGCGACCGGCCACAGCCACATCAGAACGGGGTACGGCAGCGCGTCGCTGTGGAGGCGGGCGTAGAGGACACCGATCGCGGCCGTTCCCGCGGCGCACAGAACCCGGACCGAACGGGTCGTCAGAACGCCTGCTGCGGGTGCGGCGACGGCCAGGTTGCCGATGACCGTCACGAAGGGAAGCAGCCACCACGCCGGGTTCCAGGTCCAGTGCTGGTCGCCCACCTGCCACGAAGCCAGCGCGGCCCAGGAGAGATAGGCGCCGGAGAGCGCGCCGGCGAAGGCCGTGACGAGGATCCAGAAGGCCAGATCGCCCACGTTCCCGCCACGAGACGTGCCGCCACTGTCACTCTGTGTCATGTGGGCAGGGTGCCACAATCGTGCTGCCGCCAGGGCCCGATCGCCGAGTCCGCCCGTTCCAACTGGTGGCCGACAAGCCCGGCTGCACGCGCCCGCCGCGTCGACCCCGGCTACTTCCGGCCTGGTCCGGGAGGACCCGGGGCCCTGGTCAGGCTGACGCGGCGACGGCTTCCCTGATCTCCTCCCTCAGCGCTGCGGCGTCGGGGTCGGTGGCATAGGGGGCGGCTTCGTGGTGGAGTTCGCCGAGCCGGTCGCTGACCCGGGTGGAGCCGATGGTGGCGAAGAGGTCTAAGGCTTTGCGGGTCTCCTGGTAGGCCCCGGTGAGTTCGCCGACGGCCAGGTGGGTACGGGCGATCCCGAGATGGTCGAAGGCGGTGCTCCGGACGCGGTGGGCGGGACGGAGTTCGAGCGCCCGGCCCAGGAGCTGGAGGGACTGTTCCGCGCGGCGCGTACGGCTGGCGGTGGTGTCGTGTTTCGCGGCGATCTGGTGGGCGACGCCGAGGGTCGCGGACAGCTCGGCTTCGTCGAAGAAGGTCATGTGCGGGGGCTCTTCCGTGAGGGTCGCCCGGGCGAAGTGCTCCTCGGCCTGGCCGGCGGCGTGCTCGCTCGCGTCGAGCCGGCCCACGATGGCCTAAAACCGTGCGTCGAGGGCGGCCAGCATCGACTTCGTCGCCCAGGTCGCCTGGTGCCGGGCGCCGTACTGGGCGAGCGCGACCAGGTCGAGGGCGTCGTCGTAGTGATTCAGGTGGGACATCTGGCGGGCCATGCACTGGAGGATGTGCGCTCCGAGGGCCTTGTCCCCGGCTTCGCCGGTGGCGTGGAGAGCGATGATGAAGATCTTCTGGGCGGTGCGGTGCCGGCCGCTGTCGAAGGCCATCCAGGCGGCGACGGATCCGAGGTCGGCAACGGCCGCGAACAGGGCGCGCCCTACCTGTTGGGTGTAGGTGGCGGTGTTCAGGAGGGTGTTGGCGTCCTGCATCTGGGCGATGACGGCTTTGCGGGAGAGGGTGCCGCCGTGCCGGTTGTCGGCGTCGCGGAACATGCCGGTGAGGTGCCGAATCGCGTTCACGTCGCTCATGCCGATGCGTCCGCAGCCGCGTTTGGCGAGGGCGGAGGGGGTGGCCACGGCCCATTGCTGGAGGGGGGGGTGAGCAGGGCGGGGCCGGTGTGGAGGGTGTGGGCGTCGCTGGAGTGGCGGGTGTGGGGGTCCATCAGATCGCTCCGTGTGAGGTGGTCGACGACGGCGATCGTGGAGCGGGCCTCCCAGGCCAGGGCGGGACCCGCCGGAGCGGCGACGGTTTCTGCCTTCCGTGAGGGGGTACGGCGGCGCAGAGGTCCCGCACGGCCGGTGAGGAAGCCTCGGGAACGACGGGGGCGGGGCGCTCACACCCGCTCTTCGTCGCCGCTTCCCGGGCCGGTTTGCCCAAAATTCCCGGCTTCCCTCCAAAGGGTGAGCCTCGGATGGTGCGGGTGACGGGGAAGCTGCCGTCCGCAGGCCCGTCGGCAACGAAGAAGAGGCGATATGGCGCACAGGTTTCCCAGGCCGGTCCGCCCGCGGGGTGGTCCGGTCCCGCACCAGCATCGACACAAGGACCGGCATGTGATGGACGCCCCGCCTGCCGACAGCCGCCCCAGGCCGTCTCTTCGCCTTCTCTCCACAGCCGTAGCCCCGCAGGTGAACCAACCGGTCCCCGTCGACGCCGCCCCCTCCGGCGGCCGGGCCCGCCACAGCCACGCCACCGACGCCCACACGCTCGCCGCCGCCTACGCCCTCGGCGCGCTGCAGGGCGGCGAACGCCAAGCCTTCAACGCCCACCTTTACGCCTGCGAGTCATGCCAATTGGAATCCGCCGAGTTCGCGGCGACCGCGGCCCGCCTGGCGACAGTCGTCTCCCGGACGCCGCCCGTCCAGGCCAAGGCGCAGGTCATGGCAGCCGTCGACGGAGTACTCCAACTGCCGCGGGTGCCTGCCCGCACCGCCGCAGGGCCTGTCCTCGGCGATGTTCTGCGCCGCCGGGCCGTACCTCTGGCCCTGGCCGCCGGTGTGGCCGCCGTCCTGCTCGGCGGCATCGCCGCCCGGCAGGCTGAGAGCGGACAGGAGCTGAAGCAGCAGGCCCGCCGGGCCCAGCAGCAACTCGACACGGTCGGCGCCGTCCTGGCCGCCCCGGATGCCCGCACCGTGCACGGGTGGGCCGCCGATGGAGCCCTGACCACGGTCGGCGCCTCCGACCGGCAGAGCAAGGCCGTCTTCTCCGCCGCGAACCTCCCCGCGCCCGGAGCGGGTAGGATCTGCCAGTTGTGGCTCGCTCGCGGCGGCACCATGCGCCCGGCCGGATTCATCGGCCACGACGGAGCCGTCGTCCTCGTGGGCAACCCCTCCGACGCCGGTGCGGTCGGACTGACTCTGGAACCTGCCGGAGGGTCACCCAGGCCTACGACCGGCCCGCTGTTCCTGATGAACCTTCCCACCTGACCGCGCGCCCCCGGGCAGTCTGCCGGGGCGGCCGCAGCTGACATGGATCGAGGTCCCATATGGCCGGCACTCCGAAGATCGGCGACATCGTCGGTGACTTCCGCCTGCCCGGCGGACGCCTGAACGGCGAAATCTTCCACCGGGCCGACTACACCCTGCACGGGGAACGAGGACGGCCACTGGTCCTCGCCTTCTACCCCGGCGACGGCACCCCCGTGTGCACGGCGCAGCTGTGCTCGTACTCCGACGGCCTGGCCGAACTGGAGTCCACCGGGGCCACCGTGTGGGGCATCAGCCCTCAGGGAATGGACAGTCACGAGAGATTCGCCCGGGACAGGGGCCTGCGGATGCCGCTGCTGTCCGACGCGGGGCGCACCGTCGCGAAGTCCTTCGGGATCACCGCACCCCTGATCGGCCTGCGGCGTGCGGTGTTCATCATCGACAGCAGCAGCCAGCTGCACTGGAAGCATGTCACCGCTGTCGGCGCCACCTACCCGCCTGCCACCGTCTTGAGCGCACAACTGGTCCGCCTCACCATCTGACCCGGCACGCCCGCATCACCTGCGCCTTCGTCCACTGCCGCATACCGCCTCCCATCCGGCCGCCCGGCCGCTGCGAAGTACGGGTGAACCGCAGCCGTCGGGCGGCGTGTCGAGTGGCTGGAGCGATGTGGTGGAACAGCGGAAAGTGGCCGTCGTCGGCGCGGGGGTGGCGGGCCTGACCGCCGCCTACGTGCTGGCGTCTTCGTACGAGGTCACCCTGTACGAGGCGGACGACCGCCTCGGCGGCCACGCCCACACCCGTGAACTCGCCGGCCCCGGCGGGCGCAGCGTCGCCGTGGACTCGGGCTTCATCGTGCACAACGAGCGCACCTACCCCACGCTGCTGCGGCTGTTCCGGGAGCTGGGGATCGGCACGCAGGACGCCGAGATGAGCATGTCGGTGCGGTGTGACGGCTGCGGTCTGGAGTACGCGGGCGCCCGCGGCCCGGCCGGTCTGTTCGCCTCGTGGCCCGCGCTGCGGGGCCGATACCTGCGGCTGCTGGCCGAAGTCCCGTTCTTCCACCGGGCTGCCCGCCGGCTTCTGGCCCGTGGGGCTCACCTGGGCACCACGTTCGGGGACTTCCTGCGGGAGGGCGGATTCTCCTCCTACTTTGTCAGCCACTTCGCCCTGCCGCTGGTCTCCGCGGTCTGGTCCTGTCCGGCGCGCACGGCCCTGTCGTATCCGGCTGCCTACCTCTTCGCCTTCCTCTACCACCACGGCCTGCTGTCCGTCACCGGGTCCCCGCAGTGGAAGACCGTCGCCGGTGGCTCGGCCGCGTACGTCGCCGCCGCGGCCAAGCACGTGCAGCGCGTCCATCTGTCCAGCCCGGTCCACGCCGTCCGGCGCACCGAACGAGACGTAGGGGTCACAATCGGGGAGGGCACAGATTTCCACGACGCTGTGGTGATCGCCACGCACCCCGAGCAGGCGCTGCGTATGCTCACGGATCCCACCGAGGACGAGCGGCGGCTCCTGGGTGCCTTCACGTATTCGCGCAATCCCACGGTGCTGCACACCGACTCCCGGATCCTGCCGCGCTCGCCGCGCGCCCGCGCATCCTGGAACTACCGCATGACCGGATGTGACCCATCGGCGGAGTCCGTGCGCGTCAGCTACGACATGCGGCGCCTCCAGCACCTGCCGGAGGGCGCCGACTACGTCGTCACCCTGGGCGGGGAGGACGGTATCGCCGCCGACCGGGTGGTGGAGCGGATGGTCTACGAGCACCCGGTGTACACCCCCGCGTCGGTCGCGGCGCAACGGCAGCTACCCCGCCTCAACACGGGCGTGACCGCGTACGCCGGGGCCTGGCACGGCTGGGGCTTCCACGAGGACGGCTGCCGCTCCGGCGCGGAGGCCGCCCGCTCTCTGGGGGGCAGCTGGTGACCGGGGCCGTGGGACCAGTCGCTCGCGCGGAGACCGATCCACTCGGGGCAGCGGCCGGGGTCCCCGACCCGGTGCTCTACGAGTGCGTGATCGCCCATGCCCGGACCACACCCCTGCGGCACTCCTTCCGGCACCGCACCTACCTGTGGTGTGTGGATCTCGACCGGCTTCCCGTACTGCCCCGTTGGGTGCGTCCGCTCGCCCGGTTCGACGCCCGCGACCACTTCGGCGGCGGCGAGCGCTCCATCCGCGCCGGACTCGACACCTTCCTCGCCGGCCACGGCATCGACCTGGGCGGTGGCCGCGTGGTGATGCTGGCGCACGCCCGCGTGTTCGAATTCGTCTTCAATCCGCTCAGCGTCTACTGGTGCCACGCCCCCTCCGGCGCCCTCGTGTGCGTCGTGGCCGAGGTCCACAACACCTACGGGCAGCGCCACTGCTACCTGTTGCGTACGGACGGCTCCGGCGAGGCGAACGTGGAGAAGGAGTTCTACGTCTCGCCCTTCTTCGCCGTCGAAGGCCGCTACCGGATGAGGCTGCCGCTGCCCGGCGACCGGCTGGCGCTGACCGTGCACCTCCAGAACGAGGAGGGCCGCGCGTTCACCGCCGTCGTCCGCGGCCGCCGCCGGCCGGCCTCCGTGCCCGCCCTGCTGTCCGCCGCCGTCCGCAGACCGTGGTCGACCGCCGCCGTCTGGGCCGGCATCCGCCGCCACGGCATCCACCTGCTGCTGCGCGGCCTGCCCGTACATCCCCGCCCCCAGTCCACCCCGCAGGAAGGCATGCTGCCGTGACCCACCCCGCCACCACCTCCCACGGCCGCACCCTCGGGATCCCCGCGCAGCCCCGGACCCTGGAGCGGGGGCAGCCGGCTGGTGGAACCGGCCCCGGCGCGCCCCCCGTCCGCAGGTTTGAAGTCGCCCCCGACCGCTGGCCGGAACTGGCACGGATGCCGGCGGCCGGGCCCGTCCGGACCGCCGTCGCCGGACACCTGGTGGGCCGAGCCCTCGAACGGCTGGCCCTGACAGCGCACGCCGGCGCCGGCCCGGCGCTGACCCTGCACGACCCGGACGCCTTCCACCGGCGCATCGGCCGCCACGGCCTGATCGGCTTCGGCGAGTCCTACATGGCGGGTGAATGGGACAGCGACGACCTGGCCGGCGTACTGACCGTCCTGGCCGGACACGTCGATGAGCTCGTGCCCGCCCCGCTGCGCCGACTCCGCGGTCTGTGGGTGTCCCGCCGGCCGGCCGGTGACCGCAACACCCGGGCCGGAGCCCGCGACAACATCCAGCGCCACTACGACCTGTCCAACGACCTGTTCTCCGCGTTCCTCGACCCCACCCTCACCTACTCCTCCGCGGTCTTCACCGACCTCCCGGCCCGGTTCGAGTCCCTGGCACCCGCCCAGCACCGCAAGATCGACCGGCTCCTGGACCTCGCCGCCGTCGGCGAGGGGACCCGGCTGCTGGAAATCGGCACCGGCTGGGGCGAACTCGCCCTGCGGGCCGCCGGGCGCGGCGCCCGGGTCACCACCCTGACCCTCTCGGCCGAGCAGGCCGCCCTCGCCCGCGAGCGCATCGCCGCCGCCGGACTCGCCAACCGGGTGGAAGTCCAGCTGCGCGACTACCGCGATGCCGAAGGCCGCCACGACGCCGTGATCAGCGTCGAGATGATCGAGGCCGTCGGCGCCGAGTACTGGCCCTCCTACTTCGCCGCGCTGCGCCGGGCACTCGCCCCCGGCGGCCGGATCGCCCTCCAGGCCATCACCATGGGCCACCACCGGATGCTGCACACGGCCGCCACCCACACCTGGATCAGCAAGTACGTCTTCCCCGGCGGCCTGATCCCCTCCCGCCGCGCCATCGCCGAGCACTCCGCCGCCGCCGGGCTGGCGATCGTCGCCGACCACGGCTACGGCGAGCACTACGCCGAAACCCTCCGCCTGTGGCGAGAGCGGTTCACCACCCGCCGCGACCTCGTCACCGCCCTCGGCTTCGACGCCGTCTTCCAGCGCATGTGGGAGTTCTACCTCGCCTACTCAGAGGCCGGGTTCCGCTCCCGCTATCTCGACGTGCGCCAGCTCCTCCTCACCGAAGGAACCCGCCGATGAGGCCCGCCGCCGACCGACTCGCCCAGCTCCTCGGCCATGTCCTGCCGGGCCCGCTGCCGGTGCGCGTCCGCGCCTGGGACGGCAGCCTGGCCGGCCCGGCGGACGCACCCCTGGTCGTGCTCCGCTCACCCGCCGCCCTGCGCCGCGTGCTGTGGCAGCCGGGCGAACTCGGCCTCGCCGAGGCCTACGTCGCCGGGGACCTCGACATCGACGGCGATCTCGCCGACGCCCTGTCCCGTGCGGGCCGGCACATCCGCAATCGGAGCACGGCGCGCCCCCGGCCGGCCGCCCTGGTCGCGGCGGCCGCCCTCGCCCTGCGACTGGGCGCGGCCGGGCCGCCCCCGCCCCGCCCCGGCGGACGGGCGCGCCTGTCCGGCCCCCTGCACAGCGCCGCCCGGGACCGGGCCGCGATCAGCCACCACTACGACCTGTCCAACGCGTTCTACGTACTGCTTCTGGACGAGTCGATGGCGTACTCCTGCGCCTACTGGACGCAGCCCGGCACTCCCGGCTACACGCTGGCCGACGCCCAGCGCGACAAACTCGAACTGATCTGCCGCAAACTCGGGCTGCGCCCCGGCGACCGTCTCCTGGACGTCGGCTGCGGCTGGGGTTCCCTCACCGTCCACGCCGCCCGGGAACACGGAGTGCACGTCACTGCCGTCACTCTCTCCGGCGCCCAGCGCGACTTCGTCGCCGAACGCGCCGTACGCGAGGGCGTGGACGGCCTCGTGGACGTCCGGCTGCGGCACTGGCGGCACATCGACGGCGGAGGCTACGACGCGGCAGCCGCCGTCGAGATGGGCGAGCACGTCGGCGACGCCGAATACCCCGCCTTCGCCGCGAAACTCCACGACGCGCTGCGCCCCGAAGGCCGACTGCTGATCCAGCAGATGTCCCGGGGCACCCACGCACCGGGCGGCGGCGCCTTCATCGAGACCTACATCGCCCCGGACATGCATATGCGCCCGGTCGGGCGGACCGTGGACCTGCTGGAGGAAGCCGGTCTGGAGGTCCGCTCCGCCGAGGCCCTCCGTGAGCACTACACGGCCACCATCAACGCTTGGCGCAGCACACTGGAACGACGGTGGAACGACGTCACGGAGCTCGTGGGGGAGACCACCGGCCGGGTGTGGCGCCTCTACCTGGCCGGAGCCTCCCTGGCCTTCTCCGAACGCCGCATGGGAGTCGACCAGATCCTCGCCGTACGGCCCGGCCGCGGAGGGACCGCGGCCATGCCGGCCACCCCCGCCGACTGGTACACCCCGGCGAGCCCGAAGTGAACGGCACCGACTGGGGCGCCTTCGCCGCCGGCCTCGCCGTCTGTGCAGCCACGGCCGGAGCGGTACTGCTCGCCGCCTTCACCGTCGCCGTGCGCCGGGACCTCCACCGCACCGTCGACATCGCCTGGGGCCTCGCCTTCAGCACCGTCGCCGTCGTCAACTGGATGCTCTCCGCCGGCCAGGGCAACGACGGCAGGCGTCTGCTCGTCGCCGCGGCAACCGTCGTCTGGGGGCTGCGGCTCTCGGCCCACATCGCACGCCGCTCCCGCGGCCACGGCGAAGACCCGCGCTACACCGCCCTCCTCGGCAAGGCTCCCGGGAACCGGACCCGGTACGCGCTGCGCACCGTCTACCTCGGCCAGGCCGCCCTGGTCTGGCTGATCTCCCTGCCCGTCCAGGCCGCCTCCTACAGCTCCGCACCACTCGGGCCGCTCGCCTGGTGCGGGATTGCGGTATGGGTGCTCGGACTCACCTTCGAGGCAGTCGGCGACCACCAGCTGGCACACTTCAAGAAGGACCCCGCCAACCGGGGCCGGATCATGGACCGGGGCCTGTGGGCCTGGACCCGCCACCCCAACTACTTCGGGGACAGCCTCATCTGGTGGGGCCTTTACCTGCTCGCCTGCACCGCCTGGCAGCCCGCCCTCGCCGTCCTGGTCTCACCGGTCATCATGACCCTGCTGCTCACCGTCGGCAGCGGCAAGCGCCTCCTGGAGAAGCACATGGCACACCGTCCCGGCTACGCCGCATACACCGCCCGCACCAGCGGCTTCCTGCCCCTGCCCCCGAAGAAACACACTCCGCTCACACCGATGGGAACCAGGTGAGGGTGCCCGGCTCCGGCAGCGCGCAAGAGCAGAGCGCTCTCGAACTCCCCCATCCTCCGTTCCTGCCCGCGGCCGGAGCGGTCCTTGTCCTGCACGGCGGTCGCGCCGATTCCCTTGCGCCACCTCCCCTGCTCAACCTGCCCGAGCTGCGGATGCGGCCGTTCACCCGCATGCTGGACCAAGACCCCCTCTTCGCAGACATTCTGGTCGCCTCCGTCCGCTACCGGCTCCGTGGCTGGAACGGGCACCGGGCCGACCCCGTCCGGGACGCCGGACGCGCCCTGGAGGAGCTGCGGGATATCGCCGGGCCGCTTCCCACCGTGCTGGTCGGCCATTCCATGGGCGCCAGAGCAGCACTGCGTGCCGCGGACGATCCACATGTCCTCGGCGTCGTCGCCCTCGCCCCCTGGTGCCCACCCGGAGAGGCAGTCGCCCACCTTGCGGGCCGCACGGTCATGGCCCTCCATGACGAGGCCGACCGGATTACCTCCGCCACGGACACCTGGAACTACCTCGCCCGCGCCAACTCGGCAGGAGCCCGTGTCCGCGGTATCCGCATGCCCCGCGGTCATCACGCCATGATCCGTGACGCTCGCCTTTGGCACCGCCTCACCACGGCCTGCACGGCGACGGTTCTCGGCCTGACGGCACCACCCGGCGGAGGCCGGTCCGAGGAGACCGTCTGGAGCGCCGAGCCGGTCGATGCCGCCGGCATCACCCTGTCCGTCGGACGACGGCCGTCCTGACCGTGCCGCCGCCCATGCGCGCGAGGAGGGACAGGGCAGGAGTCGGCATCGCGACCGGGACTCCGACGGTCTCCGGCACGGGGACGGCGCTGTCCTCCGACGTCGTGATCACTACGGGCCGTGGCATCCGGTGCTTCCGACCCCACCGGCCGGGGCCGGCCCGGCGCGGGAACGTCGTTCGTACAGGGCGGCGAGTACCGCTGACGAAGTGGTGACACCAGGCGCGGCGCGCAGGGATAGGGGCGGGGCGGGGCCTAGCGTGAAGTGGTGCGCGTATTGGTTACCGGTGGTGCCGGGTTTATCGGGTCCCATGTCGTCGACGCGTTGCGGGCGCGGGGGGACGAAGCAGTTGTGTACGACGTCCGGGAGGATCCCGCCGCCGATGTGCGCGATCCCGGCGAGGTGGCGCGGGCGCTCGTGGGGGTCGACGCGGTCTGTCATCAGGCGGCGATGGTCGGCCTCGGGAACGGGGTCGCCGATGCCGCCGCGTACGTCTCGCACAACGATCTCGGCACCGCGGTGCTGCTGGCCGCCATGGCGGAGGCGGGGGTGCGCCGGCTCGTGCTGGCCGGGTCGATGGTGGTGTACGGCGAGGGGCGCTACGAATGCCTCGTCCACGGGGTGGTGCGGCCGGGGCCGCGGAACGGCGAGGACCTGGCGGCCGGGCGCTTCGAGCCGTGGTGCCCGGTGTGCGGGGAGTCGCTCGTCCCGGGGCTGGTCGCCGAGGACGCGCCGGTGGATCCGCGAAATGTGTATGCGACGACCAAACTGGCCCAGGAGCACCTGGCCGCCGCCTGGGCGCGGTCAACGGGAGGGTCGGCGGTCTCACTGCGGTACCACAACGTGTACGGGCCCCGGATGCCCCGGGACACCCCGTACGCGGGAGTGGCCTCCTTCTTCCGTTCGGCACTCGCCCGGGGGGAGTCCCCCCGGGTGTTCGAGGACGGGGGGCAGCTACGGGACTTCGTCCATGTGCGGGACGTGGCTGCGGCCAACGCCATTGCTCTGGAGGCGGCTTCCGCTCCGGG